>BTQV01000014.1:0-15351 GCA_036986055.1 Thermodesulfobacteriota bacterium | reverse complement strand
AGGTAAGAGACATCTACGACGCCGACGGTGTGGCCGACAGGATTATGGTGACACTCAAGGGCAACTACTGGACCAGGACATGGAAGGACATGAACAGGAACCTCTTCTCCGCGTTGAAGCTCGAGAAGGTGACCATGTTCATCATACTCACCCTCATAATACTCGTGGCGGCGCTCAACATAATAAGCACCCTTATCATGGTGGTCATGGAAAAGAACAAGGACATCGCGATACTTAAGAGCCTGGGGGCCACGTCTTCGTCCATTATGAAGATATTCATGATAGAGGGCGCGGTAATAGGGGTGACGGGGACATTTTTCGGCGCCGTTACGGGCGTGCTCGCCGCGCTTAATCTCGAGGCGATAGTGGGCCTTATCGAAAAGCTCTTTCACTTCAAGGTCCTCCCGCCGAGCGTGTACTATATCGACAAACTGCCATCCAAGGTCGAGCCTTTGATGGTGGTGACAATCGTGGTTCTTTCCCTGGCCATAAGTTTTCTCGCCACACTATATCCTTCGTGGCAGGCCTCCAGGCTCGACCCGGCGGAGAGCCTGAGGTACGAGTGAGTTTTTCCGGGGCCGGTTACATGGACCTTATTACCATAAAAGACCTCTACAAGAGTTACGGAAGAAACGGTGAGGACGTGGAGGTATTAAGGGGGATAGACCTCAAGGTGGCCTCTGGGGAGACAATGGCCATCGTCGGCTCCTCCGGCGTGGGTAAATCCACGCTCTTAAACATTATGGGAGCCCTTGACAGGGCCACGAGCGGCGAAATCTTTTACCGCGACAAGGAGATAACAAGGCTCGACGACAGGAAGCTGGCCTCCTACAGGAACGGTTTCATAGGTTTTGTCTTCCAGTTCCACCACCTCCTGCCCGAGTTTACGGCCCTTGAGAATGTAATGCTCCCCGCTCTTATAGGCGGGCGCGCCGCGTCCGAGGCGAGGTCGAGGGCGGAGGTCCTCTTAACGGAGGTGGGGCTTAAAGAGAGGCTCTCCCACAAGCCCGGCGAACTCTCCGGCGGCGAGCAGCAGAGGGTCGCCATAGTGCGCGCCCTTGTTCAATCCCCGGAGGTGGTCCTCGCCGACGAGCCCACGGGTAACCTTGACACGAAGACGGCCGATGAGGTCTTCGATCTTCTTCTGGACTTGAACAGCACCAGGTCCACGGCCCTTGTCGTCGTGACGCATAACGAGAAGCTTGCCGCGAGGATGTCCAGGAGGATCAGGATGGTTGACGGAATGATCGAAGGGGCGGAGAAAAGCAACTTGGAAGGAGGCGCCTAAAGGTTTTGAGGCTTACCAGACCCGCACTAATAATATTTTTTCTACTGCTCCTCTTTCCCGGTTTCGCACAGGGAAAGGGGCCGCATATAAAGGTCCTCATCCTCCCCTTGGACATGCACAGCAGAACCGATATCTCCAGTAAACGGAGGGTCCTGATGGACGCGCTGGCAACGGGGTTGAAGTCCCAGGGCGCGGAGATCGTGGGCATAGACAGGATAAAGGAGATAGTCCTGAAGGGTAAATCCACGGGCTTTGACGAAAAGGCCGCTATTGAAATCTCAAAGAGCGTGCCGGCGGACTTCGCGGTCCTGGGTTCCATTACGGCGCTCGGCAGGACCATGAACGTGGACTTGAGGGTATTTGATCTCAAGGGGGAGGTTTCGGCAGGTTTTTACTCCAGGTCCTCCAGGTCTCTTTCGGACCTTGTAGGCACGGTAAGAGAAACGTCGGCTGAGATGTATGAAAAGATGATCTCCACCCTCAGGGAAAAGCCCGTGGAGAAAAAGGGCGTGGTGGACAAGGTCGTCATCGCCGGAAACAGGAGGGTCGACACCTATGCGATTAAAAAGAAGATTACGTCAAAGGCGGGCGAGCCATACTCGCCGGACAGCGTTAAAGAGGACATACGCGCCCTTTACGGCATGGGGTATTTTGAAGATATCTCCGTCGACCTTTCTGATACGGCTTCAGGGAAGGTGCTGACCTTCAACGTAAAGGAGAGACCTTTCATAAAGAGCATAGTATTAAAGGGCAACAAGGACGTGACCCAGAAGAAGATAATGGACGCCATTACCATAAAGGAAGGCACAGTGCTCGACAGGACAGCCGTGGGGGAGAATACGGAGCGCATAAAGGCGGTCTATGCCAAGGAGGGCTTTTATCTCGCCGAGGTCGACCCTGAGATAAAATCCGAAGGCTCTGAGGCCATGGTTGTCTTTAATATCAAGGAGGGCGAGGCGGTAAAGGTAAAGCGGATAACCATTATCGGAAACAAGCACTTTTCCGACAAAAAACTCAAGGCCGTAATGAGCACGAAGGAGGTATGGCTTTTTTCCTTTGTGACCCAGTCCGCCAAGTTTGACGAGTTCCTCTTCCAGAACGACCTCGCGCTCATCCTCGGCAAATACTACGACAACGGCTATATCAACGTGGCAATTCTCGACCACAGGGTACTGTTGAGCGAGAACAAGAGGTGGTTCTACATAACAATATCGCTTAAAGAGGGGGAGAAGTACAACTTCGGCGATATCGACATAAGCGGGGAAATACTGGGAAGAAAAAAGGACCTCCTCGACAAGATAAAGATAAAAAGCGGTGAGGTCTTCAACAGGGCAAAACTGACAAGAGACATGGATGCGCTCTCGGACGTGTACGGCGACAAGGGCTACGCCTATGTTGAGATAAAACCCCTTACAGTGGTGCACCCCGATAAAAAGACCGTTGATATAAAGTTCGATATCAAGAAAAACGATCTCGTTTACATAGAGAAGATAAACATTGCCGGAAACTCGAGGACGCGCGACAAGGTTATAAGGAGGGAACTCGAGGCTGAGGAGGAACAGCTCTACTCGTCCTCGGCGCTCAAGAGGAGCAAGGGCAATCTCAAGAGGCTCGGTTATTTCGACGACGTGTCCATACAACAAACGAGGGGGAGCGCGAGCGACAGGATGGACTTGACCGTTAAGGTCCAGGAGAGGCCCACGGGCGCTGTTTCCGCCGGCATAGGCTACTCCTCGGTGGATAATATTATCGGCACCGCCTCCATATCCCAGTCCAACTTCATGGGCACGGGCGTAAAACTCGACCTCTCCGGAACTGTCAGTTCTGCTTCGTCGCGTTACATCCTCGGCTTTACCCAGCCCTGGCTCATGGACAAGCCCATATCGGCGGGTTTTGACATCTACAACACGGAGAGCGAGTTCGAGGACTTTACGACGAGTAAGAAGGGTTTTGACGTAAGGTTAGGTTCCCGCTTGTTCGATAAGTACACAAGAGCCTATATCTCCTATACGCTCGAGGAGGTTAACGTATTTGACGTCGCTGATACGGCATCGACGTTTATAAAGGACCAGGAGGGCTTTAATACAGAGAGCAGCGTAAAGTTGACCCTCAAGAGAGACACCCGCGACGACGCTTTCTTCCCCAGAGAAGGAGCTGTCCTGACCTACTCTGTAAAGTTCTCCGGCGGACCTCTGGGAGGTACCATTTATATGATCAAGAACGAGTTGGACGCCGTCAAGTTCTTCCCCCTGCCCATGGACATGACATTTTCAATCCGCGGGGCCATGGGCTATGTGCAGGGGTACGACGGAAGGGAGCCGCCCATCTACGAGAGGTTTTTTCTCGGCGGCATAAATACAATAAGGGGTTTTGATACGAGGACAGTAAGCCCCAAGGACGAGGCCACCGGGGACTTGATCGGCGGTAACACCATGATACAGTCGAACATCGAGCTTCTCTTCCCACTGGTGCCGGCGCAGAAGCTCCGCGGTCTCGTCTTCTTCGATGCCGGAAATTCCTACAAGGGGCGCATAGACTTTAGCGACATCAGGACGTCGGTGGGTTTGGGCGTAAGGTGGTACTCGCCTTTCGGCCCGTTGAGGGTCGAGTTGGGCATCAACCTCGACAGGCGTGACGACGAGAAGAGGGCGCAGTGGGACTTCACCATGGGTACCTCGTTTTAGACGCTCCATGGCCCTTGAAAAAAAGGGGTTTGCCTTATGCACCCTTGAGGGGTTATTATTTAGGGACGCGGATTTCACCGCCTGAAATCAAAATCGAGAAGGAACAGTAAAAAAGGAGCAGTATATGAAACATGTGAAATTATCTGTATTGGCATTGCTGGCTATACTTGTTTTTGCCGTTCCGGCTGGAGCCGGAGAACTCAAGATAGGCTATGCGGACCTCCAGAAGGCGCTCAACACGAGCGAGGCCGGGGTCAACGCAAAGGAGTCTCTCAAGAAAGAGGCGGACAGGCTGGAAAAAGAACTGGATGCCGAGCAGGCCGTACTCAAGAAGATGAAGGAAGAGATAGATAAGAAGAAGAACGTCTGGAACAAGGACACTCTCAGGGCCAAGGAGTTGGATTTCAGCAAACAGAGCCAGGCCTTCCAGAAGAAATACGTTGATTTCAACGGCAAACTGAACAAGATAAAACGAGAGAAAGAGTCGGAGATAATCGACGAGTTAAAGGAAGTGGTAAAGGAGGTAGCTAAAGAGAAGGGGTATACCTTTGTCTTCGAAAAATCAACGGGCGGCCTTCTTTTAGGACCACCAGAGGCCGACCTTACCGAAGAGGTTATAAAGAGGCATAACAAGAGGTTCAGGGAAAGTGGAAAGTGAAGGGCCGGTAAAAAGGACAGTTAAGGAACTGGCGGGACTTCTCGGGTGTTCCTTCTCGGGGGACGGCTCCAGTGTGGTATCCGGTGTGGCCCCGCTCGAAGAGGCCGGGCCCGGCGACGTCACCTTCGTCTCAGACAGGCGGAACCTGAAACTCCTCGGAAAGACCAACGCCACCGCCGTGATAATGAAGGACAGCGACTTTTTCCGGAAGGCTGGAGCGGGGTTTACCCTGATACTCGCAGGGAACCCTCAACTCGCCTTCGGGGAGGCCGTAAAAATATTCAGACCCGCGCCATGCCCTGCGCCGGGCATAGACGCCAGGGCCGCGGTGCACCCGGGGGCGAGGCTTGGCGAGGGGGTCTCAGTACAGGCCTTCGCGGTGGTGGAAGACGGCGCACAGGTGTCGGACGGCGTCGTGCTTTACCCGGGCGTTTACGTGGGCAGAGACGCCCGCATAGGAGAGGATACGGTCGTCTATTCAGGAGCGGCCGTGAGAGAGGGGTGTGTTATAGGCAAACGCGTCATCATCCACTGTAACGCAGTTATAGGGAGCGACGGTTTCGGATACGCGAGAGAGGGCGGAACTTATTTCAAGATACCCCAGGCCGGTATCGTCAGGGTCTCTGACGACGTTGAGATAGGGGCGTGCTCCACCATTGACAGGGCGACCCTCGGCGAGACCGTCATTGGCAGGGGCGTTAAGATTGACAACCTCGTTCAGGTCGCACACAACGTAAGTATCGGTGAAGACACGGTTATAGCCGCCCAGACCGGCATCGCCGGCTCTACGACCATAGGCAGGGGGGTTCAGTTCGGCGGACAGGCCGGCGTGGCGGGGCATATAAAGATAGGGGACGAGGTCCTTGTAGGTGCAAAGGCCGGCGTCACCGGGGACCTGCCCGGCGGGGCGGCCTTTTCAGGGTTTCCCGCCATAGAGCAGAGGCAGTGGCTCAGGGCCCAGAACCTTTACGCCAAACTCCCGGAGATAAAAAAGAGGATAGTAGAGCTTGAAAAGGTTCTAAAGGCGCTTGAAGAAAAAGGTTCGTAAGGTTCCGGCGGGTTTTTCATGAAAAGTGTTTAGATTTATGTCACATCCCAAAAGGAGATGCCATGATAAATATTAATGAGATACAGGCTATACTCCCTCACCGCTACCCCTTCCTCCTCGTGGACAGGATCATGGACCTGGAAGAGGGTAAGATGGCCAGAGGTCGGAAAAACGTCACGATAAACGAGCCCTTCTTTCAGGGTCATTTCCCCGGACATCCCATTATGCCGGGCGTCTTGATAATAGAGGCCATGGCGCAGGTGGGAGGCGTGCTCGCATTCAAGAGCGCGGGTGTGAATAACCAGGTCGTTTATTTCATGGGCATTGACTCGGCGAAGTTCAGGCGCCCCGTGGTGCCGGGGGACACTCTCGATATCACTGTGAACGTAACGAAGAGGAGGGGGCCTATCTGGGTCTTCAAGGGCATGGCAAGGGTAGGGGACGAGGTCGCGGCCGAGGCCGTGCTCAAGGCGACGATAAAAGAGAAGTGAAAGACCCCGGATTTTTTTATTATCATCGTTAAAGGTGAAAAAAACAGAAGAGGTGTTTGATAGATGAGCAAGATAGCCGGAAGGATAACAGAGGTCCGTATCGACCCCACGGCCTCGGTCCATCCCACAGCCGAACTCGATACGGGTGTGGTCGTCGGCCCGTATACGGTTATAGGCGAGGGGGTGAAGATAGGCAGGAATACGAGGATTGCCTCCCACGTTGTTATAGACAACTGGACCACGCTCGGCGCCGGCTGCTCTGTCTTCCAGTTCGCTTCCGTGGGCGCGCCCCCGCAGGACATCGGGTACAAGGGGGAAAAGACCGAGGTCATCATGGGCGACAACAATATTATAAGGGAGTTCGTGACCATACACAGGGCCACCACAAAGGAGACGCGCAAGACCGTCTGCGGCGACAACAACATGTTCATGAACTACGTCCACGTGGCCCACGACTGCCGTCTCGGCAACAACATTATCATGGCCAACTCCGCTACGCTTGCCGGACACGTTACCATAGAGGACCATGCCATAGTGGGGGGGCTTGTGGCCGTGCACCAGTATGTTCGCATAGGCGTTTACTGCATCATAGGCGGCGCGTCGGCGGTGAGCAAGGACATCCCCCCCTACGTCATGGCCGTGGGAAACCGCGCGAGGCTCTACGGGCTCAATAAGATAGGGCTTCGGAGGAAGGGTTTTTCCCGCGAGGACATAGATGAGATAAAACTCGCCTACAATATAATATTCAAATCCTCGCTCAAAATTCATGAGGCCGCTGAGAGGCTCAGGAGAGAACTGCCCGGCTCAATGCACGCCGAGAGGTTTCTCGATTTTATAAAGAAGTCGGAGAGGGGCATTACAAGGGCCAGGACAAGGAGAAAGGGCGACGGTCAGGATGAAAAAGATTAGGGCGGGTGTCGTGGGGGTCGGCCATCTGGGACGCTTCCACGCCGAGAAATACGCGGCGCTTGACGGGGTGGACCTTGTTGGGGTCGTGGACGTTATGGGAGAAAGGGCGCAGGAGGTCGCCTCCAGGGTCGGCGCAAGGGCTTACGGAGATTACGCGGCCCTCTTCGGCCTCGTAGACGCCGTGAGTATAGCCACGCCCACTGAGAGCCACCTTAAAGTGGGGCTCGAGTTTCTTGAAAAAGGCATAGACGTACTTATTGAAAAGCCGCTGGCCATGAATTCCTTCGAGGCCGAGAGGTTGGTGAGGGAGGCCGACAGAAGGGGCGCGGTCCTCCAGGTCGGACATCTCGAAAGGTTCAACCCCGCTGTTACGGCCCTTGAGGGCCACGTCTCCGACCCCATGTTCATAGAGGCTTACAGGCTCGCGCCCTTTCCGGGCAGGTCCATCGATATAGACGTGATACTCGACCTGATGATACATGACATCGATATCATAATGAACCTCGTTCAGGCCGATGTGGTGGACGTAAAGGCCACGGGCATACCGGTGATAACCGATACGGTTGACATGGCCAACGCCAGGCTCAGGTTCGCAAACGGCTGTGTGGCCAATGTGACGGCTTCAAGGGTCTCGGACGAAATGGTCAGGAAGACGCGGCTATTTCAGCACGATTCCTACATCACCATCGATTACGCGCACCAGCGCATCGTTATCACAAAGGCCGTTCATGGTTCCGCCGGGGGGGTCAAAAAAATGCTCTCCGAGGACCTCGATATAGCAAAAGGGGACTCGCTCCTTGAAGAGATAAGGTCCTTTGTGGAGTGCTCTGCCTCGGGGCGCGCACCACTTGTCACGGGCGTTGCCGGCAAGAGGGCCATAGAGGTGGCCGAGAGGATCCAGGGGTCGGTAGAGGCCTCCATGGTGCGTTTTAAAAAGGGTCTCCATTCCGGCGTATGAACGTCGGCGGGTTTTCAGTCAGGTTTTTATCCTTAAAAAGAGCAGCAAAGGGCGTGGTTCGGGCCCCCTTTTATGTCTAAAAAAATCTTCATGGTCAGCGGCGAGGAATCGGGCGACCTCCACGGCGCTTCGCTCATAAGGGAACTCAAAAAGATAATCCCGGGTCTTGTCGTAAAAGGCATGGGTGGAGAGCGGATGAGGGAGGCCGGGTTCGAGGGCCTTGACTCAAAAGAGGTCTCCGTAGTGGGGATCGTTGAGGTAATCGAGAAGTCCCCCAAGATACTGGCCAGGCTTAAGAAACTTAAAAAGCAACTCGCGAGCGAAGCATTTGACGCCGCCGTCTTTATTGATTTCCCCGATTTCAACTTGAGGCTCGCCGGGGCGGCGAAGGCTCTGGGCATACCGGTCATATACTATGTGAGCCCGCAGGTCTGGGCCTGGAGAAGGGGAAGGATTAAAAAGATAGCCCGTCTTGTGGACAAGATGCTCGTCGTATTCCCCTTTGAGGAACCCCTTTACAGGGAGGCCGGCGTCGATGTGGAATATGTAGGCCACCCGCTGGCGGACGCGGTGAAATGCGGTCTTACCCCCGGGGAGGCGTGTCGGGCGGTGGGGGCCGATGATGATGCGACTGTCGTAGCGCTTCTTCCGGGGAGCAGGACGGCCGAGGTTAAGAGACACCTCCCCGTTATGCTGGAGGCGGCGGCACTTATAGATAAAGGCGTAGGCGGCGCTCAGTTTCTGATACCGGCGGCCCGCAGCATTGGGGACGAGCAGTTCAACTGTTTTACATCGGGCGCCCATTTAAATATAAAGGTCGTACGCGACAGGTTGTACGAGGCGCTGAGGGCCTCGTCGGCGGCGGTTGTAGCCTCGGGCACGGCGACGCTCGAAACGGCGCTTATAGGCACGCCCATGGTAATAATATACAGGATGTCCCTGTTGAGTTACGGCGTGGGCAGGGCGCTTGTGGACGTGGAACATGTGGGGCTTCCAAACATAGTGGCCGGAAGGAGGGTGGTGGAGGAGCTTATACAGAACGACGCCACACCGGAAAGGATCTCCGGCGCGGTACTCGATATATTGAAAAATTCCAAAAAAAGAAATGATATAATAAAAGGTCTTAAAGAGATAAGGGAGAGTCTCGGAGGCGGGGCCTCAAGGCGGGCCGCAATGGCCGTAGCCGGGATAATCTCTTGAGATATTCTCAAAAGTGAAGTTCCCGCAGGTTATAAAAAATGAAAACTTATATAAGGGTATTAAAACTCCTTTTACCCTATAAATTCACTTTCGCCATAGCTCTCCTGTGCATGTTTCTCTTCGCCCTCAGTACCGGCGCCATGGCGTACCTCATAGGGCCCGTCATGCAGTTCCTCTTCAATCCCGGGGGCGGGGAGAGTATAAAGATAATACCCTTTGACCTCTATACAATCCCAACAGACAAGATGCTCCTCGCCATACCCCTTGCCATAATCATCGTCGCGGCCGTCAAGGGGTTGAGCTCTTTCGGTCAGACCTATTTCATGGGCTACGTGGGGCTCGGCGTGGTGAGAGATATAAGAAAAAACCTCTACGAGCATGTCCTGAAGATGCCGGTGGAGTTTTTCAGCTCCACGCCCACGGGGGTGCTCGTCTCACGCCTCACAAACGACGTGAACCTGCTCCAGATGTCCACTTCCGATACCCTTACCACTCTCCTCAAGCAGGGGCTCACGCTCATCGTCCTCGCCGTCGTGCTCGTCGCCCTCGATTGGAAACTGTCGCTTGCCGCCCTGGTGGCCCTGCCGCTGTCTTTCTACCCAATGAGGAGGTTCGGCAAAAAGATGAAGAGGGTTTCCACAAGGGGCCAGGAGATTATGGGCTCCATGATGGCGCTCCTGAATGAGGCTATAAAGGGGATAAGGATAGTAAAGGCCTTCTGCATGCAGGACTATGAGTCTGAGAGGTTCGGCCATGAGAACGATGAATTCACGCGTTACAGGCTCAAGTCCATAAAGGTCAGGTCCATCTCCTCTCCACTCATGGAGACGGTGGGGGCGGTGGGTTTCGCCCTGACCATCTGGTACGCGGCCTTCAGGATAGGAAACGGGACCCTCAAGCCCGAGGCCTTCATATCCTTTTTCGCCGCCGTAATCATGTTCTACCAGCCCGTAAAGTCACTTAACGGCGCGAACCTTAACATACAGAACGGGCTCGCCGCCGCGAAGAGGATATTCGACCTTCTTGACAGGGAGACGGAGAAGGAGGACGGGACGGTGGAGATAGACGGGGTGAAAGAGTCGGTGGAGTTCAAGGACGTGTCTTTCAGTTACGGCGGGGAGCGGGTCCTGGACGGCATAGACCTGAAGGTGAACAAGGGCGAGGTGGTGGCCATAGTGGGGTCCAGCGGCGCCGGAAAGACCACCTTCGTAAATCTCCTTCCCAGGTTCTACGATGTTGAGGAAGGCGCCATCCTCATAGACGGCAGGGACATACGCGACTTTACGTTAAAGAGCCTGCGGTCCCAGATAGCCATAGTCTCCCAGCAGATAGTCCTCTTTAACGATACGGTGAGGGGAAATATCGCTTACGGCGACAGGACCAGGACGGAAGAGGAGATAATTAGCGCGGCAAAGGCCGCTAACGCCCACGGTTTTATAAAGAGGCTCCCAAAGGGCTATGACACGTTTATAGGCGAGTCCGGGGTGAGGCTCTCGGGCGGGGAGCGGCAGCGCCTTTCCATCGCAAGGGCCATACTCAAGAACTCGCCCCTGCTCATACTTGACGAGGCGACGAGTTCGCTCGATACCGAGTCGGAGATGGAGGTCCAGGAGGGGCTCGAAAACCTCATGGAGGGCAAGACGACATTCGTTATTGCCCACAGGCTCTCAACGGTCCGTAACGCGGGCCGGATAATAGTCCTTTCAAGGGGACGTATAAAGGAGATGGGGCGCCACGAGGACCTGCTCGAAAGCGGCGGGGAATACTCGAGGCTCTATTCCATGCAGTTCAGATAATATTAAGGGCGGGGCATTTTATCGCCCGCCGAGAGGTTTTTCCAAGGGTATGATAAAAAGATTTCTTGACAGGTTGGGGCTTGTCCTGGGCCCCTGGCTCGCCGCTACCATGATAAAGGTCCTCGCCAGTACCATGCGCATCGAGTACGTGAACTTCGAGGATTACAAGAGGCTTGCCGAGGCCGGTAAAAATAACATCGTGGCCTTCTGGCACGGCCGCCTCTTTATGATGCCGCTGGGTTACTTCGGAAAAAAAGGGATGACCATACTGGTAAGCCAGCACCGCGACGGGGAATTGATTGCGAGGACCGTAAGGCGTTTTAATATCGCGTCGGTAAGGGGGTCTTCAACGCGCGGTTGGTTCGAGGGCTTTAAGGGGCTTATCAGGGCCGCTCGGGCGGGGCGTGACATCGCCATAACCCCGGACGGGCCCAGGGGGCCGGCCCGCGTGGCACAGTCGGGCGTTGTCCAGCTCGCGGCAAAGACGGGCATGCCCATAGTGCCCATGACCTTCGCGGCGTCAAAAAAAAAATTTTTAAGAGCTGGGATTCCTTTATCATACCCTACCCATTTTCAAAAGGCGTCTTTATCTGCGGGGAGACACTTTACGTAAAGCCCCGGATGAGCCCGGCGGAGACCGAAGAGGCGCGGACGAGGCTCGAAAAAGAACTTAACAGGATAACTTACGAGGCCGACGCGCTGGCTGAGGGACGAAGGTGAATTCCCATTCGAGGCGATATCCTCTTGAAAACCCCGGAATCTTTTGTGAGGAGTTTTCCAGCTCTCCCCTTCCCCTTCCCCTTCCCCTTCCAAAGATCGTTGAAGAGGGAGGCAGGGGCCAATCTTTAACGCCGGCCCCATGAGGGGCCGGGGAGCCTGAGAGGCCGGTGGGCCCGGGCCCGGGCGGGCAGGCGGAAGGTTTCTGTTCATGCGAAAGATCCCTCTCATTTTATATCTATCTCCCATCAGATGAAATATTTCCTGTATGACATTCTTGCTCACACCGCCTTCGTAGCAACGCTCCCCTATTATTTTTTCAAGGCATTAACGACAGACAAGTACAGGGAGGGCGCGGCCGAGAGGTTCGGCCTTGTAAGCGCCGGCAAGGTAAATAGGATCTCCGGGGCCGGGGGGCCGGTACTGTGGGTGCACGCCGTGTCCGTTGGAGAGACGAAGGCGGTGATACCCCTGCTTAAAAGGTTAAGGGGTACGTACCCGGGGGCGAAGATACTCTTTTCCACAACGACCCTTACCGGCCAGAGGGTCGCCGAAAGGGAAGGCGGCGGGCTCTTCGACGCCCTTATATACTTTCCGCTGGACTTTTCATGGGCCGTTAAAAGGGTGATAAAAAAGTTCGCGCCCGATATCTTCATAGTCGTTGAGAAAGAGGTGTGGCCAAACCTGTACAACGTCCTGAGCCGGAGGTCGGTACCCATAGTCGTAGTGAACGGCACGATCTCGGAGAGGTCGTTCAAGAGGTTTGCGAGATTCAGGAGGTTTTTTCTCCCCGTGTTCTCTCAAGTTGCGTATTTCTGCGCGAGGACCGAAGATGACCTCGAGAGGGCAGTTTCACTGGGGGTAGGCAGAGACAGGGCGGGACTTACCGGCAATATGAAGTTCGACCTCAACGCTCAAGTCGATAAAGAGAAGATAGAGGACCTTAAAAGGGCGCTCAATATCCGTGCCGGAGAGCGGGTAATCGTAGCCGGAAGCACCCACAAGGGTGAAGAAGAGATATTTTTAGATGTCTTCAAGAAACTCCTTGAGGAATTCAAGGGGCTGAAACTGGTCCTCGCGCCAAGGCACCCCGAGAGGTTTTCCGAGGTGGAGGCCCTTATAAAGGCCGCGGGGCTTACTTGTTCAAGGCGGAGCGCGGCCTCCGGGACAACGGGGTCCGGGGACGTGGTGCTCCTCGATACCATAGGCGAACTGATGGCCGTCTATTCTCTCTCGGAGGCGGCATTTGTGGGCGGGAGCCTTGTTCAGGGCGTGGGCGGGCATAACCTCCTTGAGCCGGCCGCATTCGGAAAGCCCGTTCTCTACGGCCCATATCTATCCACCTATCTATCCATGGCCGAGATGCTCGAAGAAGAAGGGGGCGGAATAAGGGTCAAAGACGGTGGGGAACTCCTTAAAAAACTAAAAAAACTTTTATCGGACAAGGATTTGAGGTTAAATACGGGTTCGGCGGGCAAAAGGGTCGTTGACAGGAACAGGGGCGCCGTGGACAGGACCTTAAAGGTCATAGACGGGCTTTTGCGTTGATTTTTCGTTTTCCTGAAAGGCCGCCTCCCCGCCGTCCATGTAAACCGGCGGAGCCCGTGACCGCTTTGGCGTAAACGCGCATGAGAAAAAAGATTGAAAAGTGGATGAATATGGAAAGCCCGGGAGCCGCCGGGGCCTTCCTCTACCCCCTCTCCATCCTCTACGGCGCAGGCGTCCGTACGAGGCTCGCGGCGTACAGGGCAGGGGTATTGAAGCAAAGAAAAATCCCGTGCACCGTAATATCCGTTGGTAATATTACCGCCGGGGGCAGCGGCAAGACGCCCATGACCATATTCCTTGCGAGGTTTTTAAGGGAGAGGGGCGAAAAGGTCGTTGTCGTGAGCAGGGGGTATAAGGGGACGTCAAAAGGGGTAAACGTCGTCTCCGACGGGGAAGTGATATTCATGGGCCCTAAGTCCGCCGGGGACGAGCCCTGCCTCATGGCGAGGCGCCTCAAGGGGGTCCCCGTCGTGGTGGGGCCGGACAGGGTAAGGGCCGGGCTCTTTAGCATTGAGAAATTTTCTCCGGATTTTATAATACTCGATGACGGGTTTCAGCACATAAGGCTCATGAGGGACTTGAACATTCTCCTCGTCGATTCCGAGACGGGCCTGGGAAATTTCAGGCTCCTGCCTAGCGGTATCTTGAGAGAGCCCGCGGGAGAGATAAAAAGGGCCGACCTCATCATGGTAAAGGGCAAGGGGTTGGGCCACAGGGAGGCCGCGTTAATAAAAGGTTTCGGGATGCCTGTTTCAGGGTTCGATTACAGGGCCTGCGGCATGCTGGACCTGAGAGAGAAAAAACTACTCGCCACAGAGGGGTTGAAGGGCAGGAGGGCCTTTGCCTTTGCCGGCATCGCGAGGCCCGGGGCGTTCTTCAAGACCCTCAAGGCGCTCGGAGCGGATGTGGCCGGGACGGCTTCCTATCCGGACCACCACGTATACAGGGCAAGGGATATTGAGGAGATAAACGAGGAGGCGGGGGGTGTTAGCGCCGAGGTTATTATCACAACCGAGAAGGACGGGGTAAAGCTCGAAGGTCTTCTGGGCAAGTCAAAGGGGCCGCCTCTTTACGCCCTCTCCGTGGAAGTCGTCCTGAAAGACCCGGCTGGTTTTGAAAGGCTCATGGCCCCGTATTTAAAGGGGAAACCGGGACCACGCTCTCTTTAATCCATACCATACTGAACCGGAAAAAACACGGCGCGCCCGGCGCGGCACAACACTTGGATAAATGCTATTTTTCCTTCTTAAATCCATCGCCTTCATAATCGGCCATCTGCCCTTGAGTATCGTAGTCCCGGCGGGTAAAATCCTCGGCCGCCTCGCGTACCTCCTCGACGGAAAGCACAGAAATATCGCCTCGGAAAATATAAGGAACGCCTACGGCGAGGACCTTTCCCCGAAAGAAGTCAGGGGGATAGTTAAAAAGGTCTTTGAGAACATGGGGATTACTGCCCTCGAATTCATGAGGATCCCCTGGCTCAAGCGGGACGCCCTAGCTGGCTATGTGGAGTGGAGCGGCCTTGAGCACCTCGACAGGGCGCTCGCCAGAAAAAAAGGGGTAATACTCGTGACGGCGCATATGGGTTGCTGGGAGCTCATGGCCGCCTGGTACGGCCTCATGGGTTATCCTGTTAACGTGGTCATAAGGAAACTGGACAACCCCGTACTCGAAAAGTTCGTGGACTGGGTACGGACGAGGTCAGGAAACATCATGGTCTCAAAGGGCAGGGCCATGAGGAAGCTTTTGAGGGCGCTTTCAGGCAACTCCATAGTGGGCATACTCCTTGATCAGAACGTGACGAGAAAAGAAGGCGTCTTCGTCGATTTTTTCGGCATTCCCGCCTGCACGAACAAGGGGCCGGCCATGCTCGCGGCCATAAGCGGCGCCGCGGTCATACCGACCTTTATCCTCAGAGAGGGGAAGAGACACAGGGTTGTTATCGGCCCTGAGGTCGAGCTCGTCTCCACGGGGGATAGAGAGAAGGACGCGCTGGAAAACACGAAAAAATGCACTAAAGTCATAGAGGATATGATAAGGAAGGAGCCGGGCCA
>BTQV01000013.1:0-16206 GCA_036986055.1 Thermodesulfobacteriota bacterium | reverse complement strand
GTTGCGATAGAAAAAGGGGCTGAAATAAAGTATAAGAAATCTTGACACCCTGTCAGGTTTTTTTACAGTTTCCGGCGAAGAAGAAGGAATCGGATATTCAAGGGAGAGAGTTTTGTATGTTTTTAAGAGAAAAAGACAAAAAAATCAAGCCGGTGAAAGGATTTCCGGGATTATTAAGAGAAGGACGACTTAAGTTCGATGGATTTTTTCTATTGGCCTGAAAAAAAACAGCTTTTACATCGCCTGCCCTTTTAAAAGGCATTTAGGCGAAACCTATCTTGTTGCTCTCAACACTACCGCTCAACCTGAGCGGATGCAAGTCCTGCAAGGGCATACCACTGCTTAATCCGCAATCTCTTTTTATGTCTCTTTACGCGGCTTAGCTATATTGTGTTTTACAGCGGGGGGCGCTATCTGTGCTTATTTTCCTTTTAAGAGCCACCTGTATTCCCTCTCAAAGGGGACGGGTTCGATACTTCCAAGGCCCCGGGGCTTGGGGTGCGGGGTTATCCGATACCCCTTCCTGGTTGGGACATCCCGGACCAGGAAAAACACCTGGCCACGCCAACGTCCTTTGCAGGAGCCCGGTCTCAAATAAACCCGCTAAAATAATATGGAAGAAAAGAAAGCATTGCGTTAGACTTATTGGGGGCGGGCAAGCTGGCTGCGTTCAAAGAGGCCGCGCGTGGAATTTACCCATGAAGATAAAAAAAGCAAAATCCCTCATATTTATGGCTGCGGCCATTGTAAGCATAACCGTCATCTTCTCAGTGGCCTGGCACTCACTCGATGAGATACACTACCTGAAGACCTTTTACCCCCGTGAGTTTAGCGTTGAGGAGGCCTTCTACGCGAGCGCCGTGGAACTGGTCAAGGTCCTTGTTATAAGCATCCCCTTCATTGTACTCCTCGCCGCAAGCCTTTACCTGCTCACAAAGAAGCGCCGCAAGGAATAGTCCGTTCATGGAAAAACACGGCTCAAGACCTGCCTGGGCCCTGATTGTCTTTTTGCTCCTTCTCCCTGGTGCGGCCTTTCTTGCGCCAACCAGGGGAGAAGTCATGGAACCGTGACACGAATTACCAGAGACGTCCTAAATTATTATCCCCCCGGCAACGGGATGGCCGGCGTGTTCGAGGACGAACCTCCCGAGTTCCGGGATATCAGAAAACTTGTCCACGGCCACCGGTCTGTCGAGCTTTATCTCCACCTCGGCAACCTCGGCCGGTTTTATCGTATTGGAGTCCCGTTCCACAATCTCGGCGGAGGCGGGGTCGAACCTCCTGAATATCTTTCCTATCACGCCCTGAGCTGACTGGGTCGCGCACCTTAATGTAAGGGGGGCGCCAGGTACGTAGTCCTTATCGATGAGCCAGAAGATGTTCGCCCGGAGCGTGTCAGTTATGTTCGAAGTAACCTCATCGACTATCACGGCGCCGCGCTCAGGCTCGGCCCCTTCCACCTGGATGCCGACGCACTCGCCTGTAGCGGCCTCTTTGAGGTCCTCCTCTCCGAACTTCATTATTTCGGCTACAATGCCCGTTGATTTTCCGGGCAGCAAAAAGACCTTCTGCCCCTTCTTGAGGGTCCCGGCCTCCACTCTGCCCACCGTGACCTTTTTACCGTCTATCTCGTATACGTCCTGAACGGGGAAACGAAGGCAGGACTGCTCGGCCTCGGACGTGGAGAACCTGTCGAGGGCATCGAGCACCGTTGGGCCGTCGAACCATGAGACGTGCTCCGTACTCCTGGCCACGTTGTCTCCGGAGCGCGCGGAAATGGGGATAATGAAGGTCGGCGTTATGGAGAGCTTTTCGAGTACGTCACTTATCTCGCTGCTTACCTCTTTGAACCTCTCAGGGGAATAATCGACCATATCCATCTTGTTTATGAGCACTGCGACCTGCTTTATGCCAAGCAGGCTTAAGATATAGCAGTGCCTCAGTGTCTGGTCCTGAACGCCCTGGGCCGCGTCAACGAGAAGGAGCGCCGCCTCGGCCTGGGACGTGCCCGTTATCATGTTCTTTAAAAACTCCTTGTGCCCGGGCGCGTCTATTATAACGTACCTCCTCTTTTCGGTCTTGAAGAAGGTATGGGCTATGTCTATGGTGATGCCCTGGTCGCGCTCCTCCTCGAGGTGGTCCATGAGGAAGGCGAACTCCATCTCCTTTCCGTGCTCCTTCGAAATCCTCTCTATCTCCGCCACCTTGTCCGGGGGAAGACAACCCGTGTCGTAGAAGAGCCTGCCTATGAGGGTGCTCTTGCCGTGGTCGACGTGGCCGGTTATGACGATATTGAGGTCTTTCTCTTCCATATTAATTTCTCCTTACATGTATCCGAGAGAGCGGAGTTTTTGCATGGTGTAGGCGTCTTCCTTGTCCTGCGCCCTTCCGGCTCTTTCCGATGTGTTTGAAGTCTCAAGTTCATGTATTACCTCGTCGACGTTCGTGGCAGTTGATTCCACTGGTCCACAGCAAGGCTCACAGCCGATACTTCTGAACCTCCGGCCCTCCTTGCTGAAATAGAGTTCGTTGGTGGGAATATTCTCTCTCTTTATGTAGCGCCATATGTCGAGTTCCGTCATGTGGAGGATGGGATGCACCCTGAAGTGGTTGTCCTCCTCGGCCGTGGACTTGTACTGGTCCCAGAGTTCGGCGGCCTGGTTCTCGTAATTCCACTTGAAGTTGTCGTCCCGCGGTGAAAAGACGCGCTCCTTGGCGCGTATGCCGTGCTCGTCCCGCCTTATGCCGAGAATTATGGCGTTAAAGCCGTGCTCGGCTATTATATCCTTCAAGGCGTTGGTCTTTAATTCGTTGCAACAGTCGAGTTTGGCGCCCTTGTCGGGGCCCATGCCGTTCTTTATCGCCTCCTCGTTCCTTCCGACGATCAAATCAAGGCCCCACTCGTGTGCGTACTTCTTCCTGAACTCGTAAATTTCCTTGAACTTGTACCCCGTGTCTATGTGTATGACGGGGAAAGGGATTTTGCCGAAGAAGGCCTTCCTGCACAGCCATAACAGAGTCGTTGAGTCCTTGCCTATGGACCACAACATGGCTATTTTACCGAACCTGTAGTACGCCTCCCTTATTATAAAGATACTCTTGTTTTCAAGCGCCGTAAGATGATCCATGCTTCCTCCTTGAGATGTCCCGACCGTCCGTGCTGTATATTTTGCGCTCTTGTCCCGCGCCCTCAATGTCCTGTTTAACCTGCCAACGGCGCCGGCTCAAACCGTTCCGCTCAAAAAAACCCACAGACCGCTCCTCGCTTCTACAATTTTGTAATATCATATAGAGGCCGGTCACTCAAACAATTCAGCCACCTGAAAATCCTGTAAACACGCCCCCGGCACGGACGCTTCTCAAACCACCGCACAGGGCAGTAGAAAGCGCCGCCCCAAACCCCTTGAAATAGAAAGTGCTCATGTAGTAGTATTATGCCGACCGGGGTGGTCTCCCCATTCCCGCTATTAAGAAGGGACGTATTTTCCGCACCCCGGAAAACCAACACCACTCAGGTCACGGAAAAAGTCCCGTAAGAACGGGTATAATCAGCGCGTTAACTCAGGTTTTTTTACGGTCACAAAAAAAAACGCCTTAAAAAGAAAAGCAGGGAAAAACATGACCCTCCACACCCTCATACCCCTATTCGTAATCGCCGTCATAATCATCTGGGCGTTCAGCGCCTACAACGGGCTTATCCGGCTTAGAAACCAGGTGGAGAATGCGTGGCGTCAGATAGACGTGCAGTTGAAGAGGCGCCACGACCTGATCCCGAACCTCGTAAAGACGGTCAAGGGCGCAATGGAATTTGAGCGGGAGACCCTTGAAAAGGTCGTTGAGGCCAGATCAAAGGCCGTTGGCGCTAAAGGCGTAAAAGAAAAGGGGCTCGCCGAGAATTTCCTCACCGCGGCCCTGGGCCGCCTCTTCGCCCTCGTTGAGAACTACCCCGACCTCAAGAGCAACCAGAACATACTGCAACTCCAGGAGGAACTCACCTCCACGGAGAACCGCATAGGTTTTGCCCGCCAGTTCTATAACGACATGGTGGTCCAATTCAACACCAGGCAGGACGTCTTCCCAACGCTCATGATAGCCAGAACTCTGGGCTTCAAGAGGGCCGATTACTTTCAGGCGGAAGAGGCGGAAAAGGCCGTGCCCAGTGTGGATATCAGCCTCAACTAACCAGGAAGGGCCGGTTGAAGGATAGCCCGCAGTCACGTGGGAGATTTTCAATAAGAAAAATTTTTAATCAGAAAACCCGGACCGGCCTGCCTCTATTCTCAATCTAATTTTAAAAAACCCATGACAGACTTCTACTCCCAGCAGAGGAAGAACCGCAAGATTACGGTCCTTCTTATGGCAGGTTTTTTCCTTTTCATCATTGTCCTTGGTCTTGGGGTGGACCTTTACTCCTTCGGGAGCGTTAAAGACTTCGGTTTTCCGCTGGGCACGGTCGTTGCCCTAACCGTGGCCTCAGTTAACGGGTCCGTCGCGTACTTTTACGGCGACGGCATTGTCCTAAAATCCCTTGGGGCGGTTAACCTCGAGTTTGAAGACCTCACGCACAAGAAACTCCATAACGTGGTAACGGAGATGGCCCTCGCCTCGGGGCTTCCCATGCCGAAGATATACGTTATCCCAGACCCCGCGCCCAACGCCTTTGCCACGGGGAGAGGCCCGTCCAAATCGTCTGTAGTGGTAACCCAGGGGCTCCTCGACACGATGAACAGAGAAGAACTCCAGGGTGTCGTGGCCCACGAGATGGGGCACATCAAAAACCTCGACATACTTACCATGACAGTCGTAGCCGTGCTCGTTGGGACGGTGGCCATATTATCGGACTGGGCCGTTAGGACGTGGAGGTACGGGGGGTTAACGGGAAGGAGGAGGAGGAGGAGGAGGAGAGGGAAAGGCCAGAGCGCCCTCGTCCTTATCGTCATAGTCGTCTTCGTCCTCATCTCTCCGATAGTATCGAGGATTATAGCCATGACCGTCTCAAGGAGCCGCGAGTACCTCGCCGACGCGTCCTCCGCCGAGTTCACAAGAAACCCCGGCGCGCTCGCCAGCGCCCTTGAAAAGATAGCCGGGAGTACGTCGCGCCTTAAGTCCGCCCACAGAGGCACGGCGCATTTTTTCATAAGCGACCCCATGAAGAGAAGGCTCAACAATAAAGAAGGGCGCTTCGCGAACCTCCTTTCAACGCACCCCCCCATTGAAAAGAGGATAGAAAGGCTTAAAAAAATGGCCTATATATGGAAAAAGAGGGGTATTAAATAAACCCCCTATGCCATGAAAAAACAAAAAAAATGCCCGGCCTGCGCGAGACCCCTCAAGGAAGTCTACGCCAAGGCGACTTACGGCAGGGTCCTGCTCCTCGACCAGTGCCCGGAGTGCGGAGGGCTGTGGTTCGACCAATGGGAACTCTATTTCCTTAAAGATAGCGAGGCTCAAAGGCTCGACGCTCTAAACCTCGCCGACCTTTACGCCGCGAACCCTCCGGCACGGGGGACAAAGAGGTGCCCTTCCTGCGGCGCCGGGCTTGCGGACTTCAACGACCCGGGACTACCGCCGGACGCGGATATCTTGAGGTGCCCGGACTGCTCCGGGCTGTGGCTTAACAGGGGTGAACTTACAAGATACTCCTCGCACAGGGCGTCCCTAACTGGCGCGAAAAGGAAGGCCGAGGTAAAAGGGCCTGACATTGAAACGTTAAAAAACCTCCAGAAGGCCCTTGACACAAGCGCCATCACGACGCCGTGGACCCCGGAGATCGACGACACGCCCATTGAGGCGCGTGAAATCGCAAGGGACCTCGCCCCCATAATACTCCAGATACTCTTCAAACTCGTATTCAAGTTTTAACCAAACCCTTGACAAAACGCCCCATGAACGCTTGAGTTAATTAAGAGGGAGAGATGACCGTGAAAGACGAGAAGATAAGAAAGACCGAGGCCCAATGGAAAGAGATACTTACCCCGGAGGCCTTCAAGGTGACGCGCAAAAAAGGCACGGAGAGGCCCTTTACGGGCGAGTACGCCGAATGCCATGCTCAAGGCCAATACGTCTGCGCCTGTTGCGGCCAGAAACTTTTTTCCTCAGAAGACAAGTTCGACTCAGGCACTGGTTGGCCCAGTTTCACCGGACCAGTTGCAAAAGAAAATATAGATGAAGAGGCGGACAATTCCCTCTTCAAGAGGAGGACCGAGGTGCTCTGCAGCAGATGCGACGCCCACCTGGGCCACGTATTCGACGACGGCCCGCAGCCAAATGGAAAGAGGTACTGCATAAACTCCGTATCATTAAAGCTTGAAAAAACGTAAATGGGCCATGCAATCCGGCGATAAAGGGTACGCGCGCCCGCTGCGGAGGCGCTCTATCCTCAAGGACGGCCCTTTTGTAAAGGCGTAAAAATATGCTAACATGAACCATGGTCAAGACCGCTGAAGGCGTTATCCGCTATCACGAGCGCACCAAACACCGGCCCGGCCGTTACGCGAAGTCGCCGGGTTTCCTCGACTGGGAGAACCAGCCCCAACCCTTCAGGTGCTTCAAGGGCTCGCCAGCGATAAAACTCCCCTTCCTTAAAAAAGACCCTGCCGGGGATTTTTCGTCCCTCTTTTCAAGGAAGGGTTGTCAAACAAGACCCTTTAACCTTGAAAACATCGGCGCCTTTCTCGAACTCTCCCTGGGGTTAAGCGCGTGGAAGTCCTATATGGGCGAATCCTGGCCGCTGAGGATGAACCCGTCGAGCGGCAACCTCCACGCCGAAGAGTGTTACCTCGCCCTCCCCCCTTTAACGGACGACGGCTCAATGGGCGGGATTTTTCATTATAACCCCTTTTACCACCACCTCGAAAAGAGGGCGGAGTCGGGCGAAGACCTCTGGGACGAAATAAAAAAAACCCTGGGGACAAATGGTTTTCTGGCCGGACTCGCGTCCGTCTTCTGGAGGGAGGAGTGGAAGTACGGGGAACGGGCCTTCAGGTACTCGAACCTCGACCTTGGACACGGGGCGGCGTGCATGAGTTTTTCGGCCGCGCTCCTGGGATGGAAACTCACATCTTTAAGCGCCCTCTCCGACGACGGTTTTGAAAAAATCTTCGGCTTTGACAGGACACGGTGGGTTGAAGGGGAAAGGGATTTTCCAGGCCCGCTCTTCCTCGTCCACCCAAAGGAAAAAAAACCTGAGTCTAAAATTCTTTCCGCCGATATTATAGAAAGGTTCAAGGAAATAACCTTTACCGGAGAACCCGAACCCTTGAGTAAAGACCACGTGGACTGGCCAGCCGTTAAAGAAGTCTCCATGCTCACGGCAAAGCCCTCTACACAACCCCTACCGTGTCCCCGCCCATGCGAAGACGCCCAGAACATTAAAGAAGAGACGGACGCGAGCGGCGCTGAAATAATCAGGAGGCGAAGGAGCGGACAGGCCTATGACGGGGCAACCTCTGTACCCAAAGAAGACCTTTTCGCCATACTCGACGGGACGCTTCCGAGAAGTGGCTTCGCCCCCTTTGACATGTGCCTCGGCGAGACGGCCGTTCACCTTGTTATCTTCGTCCACAGGGTCGCCGGGCTTAAGCCCGGCCTTTACATCCTTGTCCGCGATAATAAGGGCATTGAAAGGTTAAAACAAGACCTCCACGGGGATTTCCTGTGGAGCGGGGCAGGTGAGAAAAAAATCCCTCTCTACCTCCTGAAGGATGGTCTTTTTGCCGGCGAAGCGAGGTTCATTTGCTGCAATCAGGATATAGCCGGAGACGGCGCGGTCTGTCTCGCCATGATAGCGAGGTTCAGGGAAGTGATTGAAAAAGCGCCCTGGCTCTACAGGCACCTCCACTGGGAGGCGGGAGTTACAGGCCAGGCTCTCTATCTCGGCGCCGAGGCCCGGGGCTTGAGGGCCACAGGGATAGGGTGCTTCCACGACGACATTTTCCACGAGTTCGTGGGGCTTAATAAAAACACCTTTCAGAGCCTCTACCACTTCACCATTGGGACCCCCGTTGAGGACAGGCGCATAACCACGCTCGCGGCCTACCACCACCTGAAAGAATCAGGTTTAACGCGATAATCTTTTTATCGGCGAAGGAGTTTTATTTATAAACCATGACCACAAAGACCGGGGGAAAATCGACTAAAGGCCTGACAACAAGGCAAGCGCTCAAGGCTGCGGCCGCGGCCCTCGAAGGAGCGGGTGTGACCGAGGCCGGCATGGAGGCGGAGTTTATCCTTTGCGACATACTCGACTGCAAAAGACACGCCCTCTTCCTGGACCCCGAAAGGGTACTTAAGACTGAAGAGCAAAAAAAACTCACAGAATTCATTGCGAGGAGAAAAAAACGGGAGCCCCTTGCCTATATAACGGGCGAGGCCGAATTCAGGGGACTGAAGCTCAAGGTCACGGGGGCCACACTCATCCCGAGACCGGAGACGGAACTCCTCGTGGAAGAAGGTTTAAGTTTCTTGAAAGGGATTAAGGAACCCGCAGTCATTGAACTCTGTACAGGGAGCGGCTGCATCGCAATCTCTCTGGCCGTTGAGCTTTTGCAAAAAGGCGCAAGGCCCCGCATATACGCCGTGGATATTTCGGCCGCGGCCCTTGACGCGGCACGAAAAAACGCGGAGGCCCACGGTGTGGGCTCACTGATAGAATTTACAGAGGGCGACCTCTTCACCCCCCTCGAAAACTCGGGCTTTAAGGCAGGGGCGGACCTCATAATCTCAAACCCCCCGTATGTGGCCTCAGGCGACATGACTACGCTTGAGCCCGAGGTAAGGGACTATGAGCCCCCGGCCGCGCTCTACGGCGGCCCCGACGGGCTCTATTTCATAAGGCGGATAATCCGTGAATCGACGAAATACTTGAAGCCCGACGGCCGCATTGTAATGGAGATAGGCTGGGGACAGGCCCGTGCGGTTAAGGAGGAGGCCGATAAAAACCCCGGACTGAAAGACGTGAGGATAAAAAAAGATTATTCCGGCATAGAGCGTATATTTACGGCAAGAAAAAATTCCGGCCACGGTGGCATGAACACATAGATAACAAAAAAATGGTTATGACTCTTCGATGGTAGACAGGGAGACAAAAAAATCCTTAAAAAAAGTATTGCATTTTTCCTTTCGCTATATAAAAATATAAGTCAGCCAATCCCAGCAATGAATCTCCCTCTTGCGGCATTCCGTCCTTCTACAGGAGGCCCGCAAGTACCTTAAACCGACAAGTCCTTTCGGCTTGTCCCGGCATCAGCCGGTGCCGACGCAGGAAAATTTTTATAAAAAAACTCCTTCAATGAGGACGCCCTTTGAGGCGCGTGGAGGCGAATGCGGAATATCAGGACGCACAAGGTCGAGCAGCTCATTATAGCGGCGGTAGCCTTCTTCTGGTGTTTTCTCATGTGGTTCGCCACGGCGGCGTTCAGCCCGAGCATCGCCCAGAAGTTCGACCTCTCCATCTTGGAGATGGGCATACTGGCGAGTTCAGCCATATGGACCGCGCCAATCCTGAGGCCAGTTGCCGGATGGATGGCCGACAGGCTGGGCGCGCCCATAGCCTTCTCCATTGTACTTGGCGTCACGGGCGTGGTGAGCATCGCCTCCTCCTTCGCCACGGACTACAGGGTCCTATTCATCGAACGCGCCATAGTGGGCGCCGCCGGCATAGCCTTCGTCATAGGCATACAGCAGGTGGCCCAATGGTTCGAGGAAGAGGAGATGGGCGCGGCCGAGGGGCTCTACGCCGGAACGGGCAACGTAGGCGCCGGGGTGGGAGCGCTCCTCTTGCCGAGGATTTACGGCCTTAACTATTCAGACGCGTTCCTCCACCTCGGAATCGTTGCCCTCGTAATAGCGGCGTGGTGCCTTATCCGCGGCGTGGCCGCCAAGAGCGCCGAGAGGGCGGCGATGGCGAGAAAGACGGCCACCATCCGGGATACGGGCTTTGTCTGGACGCGTTTCACTGCCATAGCCCTAATGTTCGCCTACGCCATGAGTTTCGGCCTCGAAATAGGGATGAACGCATGGCTCCCTGGATATTACGCCAGGGGCTTCGCCGACTCCATAAGGGACCTCGGCTTTTCGGGCGTAAGGGATATCCAGATAGCCGCCGGCACATTCGCCGCGGTCCAGTCCTTTAACGCGTCGCTCTTCAGGCCCTTCGCCGGATACATGTCTGACCTCTGGCAGAGAAAGGGCTGGATGCCTTTCCCCATCGTATCAAAGGCGCTGCCCTATTCACCGAGGGTTCACTGGCTTTTCTTCGCCCTCGTGAGCATCACCATAATGATGGTTCTCCTGGCCATCGCCGGACTTTCGGGCAACGTCGTACTCTCGGTCCTTATCCTTGTGCTCTTCGGCATAACCGTTAGCTTCGGCACAGGCGGCACATTCGCCATCGTGCCCCTCATGTTCAAGAGACGCCCGGGCACCGCCACCGGTTTTATCGGCGGCATCTCCACTCTCGGAGGCGTCATCTACCCGCTCATATACGGTTACTCACATAATATCCACATGGGCTACGTCTATGTAGCCGTCTTCATATTCATACCGTTTATATTCTTCTTCCTCTGGGCCATGCACTACGATATCCACCCGGAGGACCACGGTATCGGCACAAAGGAAGAGTGGCTCGGCTGACCGAGGGCTGTAAATTCGATGAAAGGGGCGCCTTATGAAATTCGGTTTAAAAAAACACGGTAAAGAGGTTACGTTTGAGCCATGGTATAAATGGGGCGTGATATTCCTCTACCTCGAAATGTTAACCGCCATAGGGGTCAGCGCCTATTCCCTATACATGGCCTTTAGCGGTAAGGGCGGTTTCCCCGGCAAACACTGACCCCTCCATTCAAATTATTGAAAAGGAAGATTGAGATGGCCGTATTTAACAGGATACTCATACCTTATGACGGCTCCGGGCCGAGCAGACGCGCGGCCTTAAAGGGCATGGAGATTGCCGAAGACCAGAAAGCCGAGGTCTTCGGCCTCAAGGTCATCAGTTATATCGGCGAGTTGATAACCCCATCGGATAGCCTCTGGGCAACGATAGAGGGGGACCTCAGGAACAAGGCCGCCGCAATACTGAACGACCTCGTCGCAATCGCCGCGGACAAGGGGATTGAGATAAAGACCGAGTTGAGGGAAGGCGATGCCACGGAAGAGGTCGTGGCCTACGCAGACGAACTGCACGCCGACCTTATCGTGCTCGGTCTCGGGGGAAGGAGCGGCATGGGCAAGTACCTGGGGAGGAACGTGGACAAGATATTAAGGGAGGCAACCTGCCCCGTGATGGTCGTACGTTAAGAGGCTGGGGACAAGACAAGGGGGGTTTTGAAGATGCGCTCTGGGAAAAAACTTGAGTCCATGAATATGTATCTTATGATAGTGGCCGGCGCGGGGTTCGTGGGCCTCCTTGTAAGCCTTTTCCTCATGTCCGAGTTCATGGGTCCTGCTAAAAAAATCGTGGAGATCATGATGAAGGGCGTCTTCGGGGCCCGCTGACAGCGGCACCCAAAGGGGATCCCGTCCGAACCGGGATAGATTCCGCTTCCTTTCTCTTCCGGGCCGTAGCGCCCGGGAACCTTGCTTCTTACTTCTCCTTCTCGGCCTTTTTAAGAAATTCGGCGAGCCTTTTGTCGATACTGCCTATGTGATTCACGAGCCAGTTCACGACCTCGCGCTGAGTCCTCACAATAAGGTCAGCGGGGATACCTTTTTCCGCCTCTTTCTCAAGTACGGAGACGGCGTCAATAAAGCGGGTGTGTTCGCTGATGTGCGCCACGGCGTCAGGGTAGTTGTGCCTGTGCATGGCCTGCTCCTCGGTATCGAAGTGGACGACGAAGTACTCATCGAGAAACTTGTAGAGTTTTGCCACCTCGTCCTTGCCGTGACCCGTGCTCATGGCGTCTAGAAGCATGTTTATCCTCTTGAGAAGTTCCCTGTGCTGGGCGTCCTGCCACTTGACGCCGGTGGAAAGTTTCTTGCTCCATTCTATTGCCATAACAGGGCTCCTTCTATTGACAAGCTCATCCTGATAATCCGTAAGTAAAGATTCTTAAAAGCAATGGCCCCAAGGAAGGCAGACGCACCACTGTGCCTGAGTCATATAATTTCAGCATATCTTCCGGGGCTTGTATTAATCGGGGAAAAACCGGACAGGGGGCGGGCGGCGGAATCTGCGGGCAGTTTATTGTCTTGCCCGGGACTGAATTCGACAGCCCTCGCTACAGTGGGCCATCCTCGGCAACATGAAACGTTTCATGGGATTTTCTCCTTCTTTAAATAAAATATCCGAAATTCATGATATATTATACCACATTTTCAGGCTTTTTGCGCGCAGTGCGCGCCCCTGCCGCAGAAAAAGGGGGTCTTCACGCCAGCCCGCAACAGTGGTCAGGCGTTGGTAAACGTATTTTTCAGCCAACCCCTCAAGACCTTCCAGGGCTTTGAACGTATCTTCGACCAGATCCATCCATAAAAACTTTCGTTCGACTCTTCCCCCCTTATTACGCCATAGTACCTGCGCATTATCTCCGGGTCCCTTTCGAGAATGGAGTACCAGAGCCTCGGATGGTTATAGACGAGGTTGCTTATCTTTTCCGCTGACCTGAACTCGGGGTAGATATCCCTTTCGAGCCACTCCTGATAAGGGCCGAGGTCGGTGGTCCCCTTCCTGACGCATTCGCTTATCGCTGAAGCCGCGGCCCGGCCCGTCTTTATGGCGTAATATATACCCTCGCCGAGAAAGGGGTCCACAAGGTGGCCCGTATCGCCGGCCACTACCACCCTCCCCTTTACCGCGTTGAAATTATTGTTATAAAATATAGGCACAGTCCACCCCGTCCTCTCGGAGACGTCCATATCCCTCAAGACCCCGTGGCTCCCAACAAAACGGCTGAAATAATCCTTGACCTTGCCGCGCACCTTCCCTATATCACCGGCCAGGCCAACGGAAAGGCATTTTTGCTTCGGGAATATCCAACCGTAGCCGCCGGGAACGAGGCCGAAGTCGATAAATAATTTACCCCTTATATTCTCAAGGGAGTTTCCGTTAAGGGGGACCTCGGCGGTTATGGATACGGCCGCCTCCCTCGGGTCGAGGCCGAAATATTCCCTGCCCACAAACCCCGAGGCGCCGTCGGCGCCGACTAAGAACCTCGCGGAAAAAGTCTTTTCAAGGGACGTCGTTACGGAGACGCAGTCCGCGGCGTCTCTAATGGACATGACCCTGCACCCCTCTACAACCTCTGCGCCGGCCTCTCTCGCCTTTTCCATGAGGAGGTTGTCGAACCTGTCCCTCATGACATTATAACCAACGGGACGATCGGAGAGGATCTCCATGGTGCGGCCGGACTTGTATGTAAAAACAGCCCCCATTACCGTATCCTCTACTACCCCGGACATGTCAAAATCAAGCATACCCTCCACCTTCGTGGAGATACATCCGCCGCATGATTTATACCTGGGGAATTTTGCCTTGTCAAAGGCGACGACGTTAAGGCCCGCTTTTGCGAGGGTATATGCGGCCGTGGAGCCGGCCGGACCGAGCCCCACAACAATAGCGTCATAGACCATCTCTTATATCTCCTTCTCCACGCTGTATTCCATCATATCGCACCAGAAACCCGTGGTATTCAAGGATTCGCTCTCCCATCTCAGCACCTTCAAGTGCCCCTTTTCCATCTCGAAAAACTCGGTAAGGATGGTCTTTTCCAGAGGGTCCTCGGCCTCCTTCAAGAGCCGGCCGTAAAACTCAATGGCCTGCTCCTCGTTCTCCATGGCAATCTTTAAGGCGTTGGCATCGGTCTGGTTCGTCTTGAACCTATCGAGGAGGTCGTTCTCCTCCTGAAATATGGGCAGGCCCTCCTTTGTATCTTCAGAGCCTTTTTTGACGGCGTCGGATAACTTCAACCACCCCTGACCCTGCTTAAGGGAATCGGTTATGCCCTTTATCGCCCTTATGTGGCTCAGTTCCTCCTGCGCCAGATGGGCGAATACGTTCTTGCCCCTTTCGTCCTCGACCATATCCGCGGCGGCCTTGTAAAAATAATATCCCTTAACCTCCGTGTTGTGAGCGAGACTGAGTTCGTCCATTATCCTGGAAATATCTTTGCCGGCCATAAGACCCTCCGTTAATGTTTTTACAAGGGTTAAGCAACGCCGCATAAAGGAACGAAAAGACGCGCCTGCTCAAAAAAACTACCTTCTGCCAGAATCCGTTCTGCCGGCCTTGTCGATGTCCTGCTTGTGCTCGATCATCTCGGCCCTTACCTTGTCCTCGCAGGCACGGCATATGGTAAGCGGCGAGGGTTTCCCGCAGATAGTGCAGACGTGCTCGTGCTCTTCTTGCACCACTTTCTTCTTTTTTTCTTTCTTCTCAACCATAATTACCCCCCTTTCGTGTTCCAAACAGATTCAAGGCGTCACAGACACCGGCTCATTTCCTTGAAGGAAAACCCCTTGAGCGATGGTCTCTTAAGCCCCTTGTGCTGAACGAGGACCTTGAAGGTGTCGCCCATCCCGCCCGGCGCGATAAGCCTGGCTATGGACCTGTTGTAATTAATGTCTTCGCAATAATCGCCGCCCTCCCCGCCCGGTGTACGGAACCCCTCGTGGATGGAGAGGCCGAGGAGAAAATTTTTCTGTGTCGTAAAACCCGTAAGCGCAAGGCCCCTCTTCTCCCCGCTCTTAACGAAGGAGGTAAAATCCACGTGCGAGGTAATGTCCTGAGCGCCGATATTTACAAAAGGGTTGTCGTTTAAAGTATGCCGGTAGTGGCAAAGGAGCGTACCTCCTCTGCGCTCCGGAGAAAAGAGCTCACGCGCCGGAAGACCGTAATCTATGGTCACGACAAACCCCCTGTCAAGGACAGCGGCCGCCTCTGAAATCCACTCGCCTGCAATGAGGTTCACCTCGGCGCGCTGACCCTCTGAAAACCCTATTGCCACCTCTTCAAAATAGGCTGATAACTTGTCCGTTGAAAGAGGGCCTTCCACTTCCGTAAAACCACCGCCTTCAAGGCCGACGTATATCTCGCTCAATACGCCGTCCCTCATAACGACCCTGTGCACGGGAAAACTGTCTATAAGCTCGTTGGAAAGAATAACCCCGTTCTTTATATGAGCAAGTCCTGACAAGTCCTCGTAATAAAAGACCTTTTGCTCCTGACGTTTACGCAGGTGCGGGTTCTTTTCAACGACCCTCAGCCTGGTAGATTCGTACAGGGGGTGTGAAATTTCTTTTAACGCGCTTAAAACCCCCTTCGATAAAAACCCTCTCCCGGCCCCTGCCTCGACGAGGTCGAACTCTGCCGGGGCCCCCATAACCTCCCACATCTCGAGGACCTGGCGGGCTATAGCCGTTGAAAAGGCTGTACTCACATCTATGCTCGTTATGTAATCACCTTCGGCGCCCCACGTGGCTGTCTCAGAGGTGTAGTACCCACCCGAGTGCCAGTAGAGGGCCACTTCCATAAACTCCGAGAAGGGTATGGGCCCGCTCTCCTCAATACGTCTTGAAATCTCACGGACAGGCCCTTTTTCCTCGGTAGTCAGGGTATTCAAAGTCCCGGCCATAAAACAACCACATGAAGGGTCAAGAGTTTATTCCTCCCCTTCCTCCACGAAGGCCTCTCTCGGCGCGAAGCATTCGGGGCAAGTCTCAGGCGGCTCTTCAGCTACGCAGACGTAACCGCATACGGTGCAGCGCCACTTCTTCTTAACGATCAACTTCTGCTCCATGACATTAAAACCCCTTTGAATTATTCACCTGCAATGGAAAATGGACATCCTCTACAGTCTCTGATTCGGGGAACGTTTATTCTATACGCTTTTGACCTCTCTTTCAACCCAAAATTGCCGTCGCGGGCCGTAGCGGGCTTTGATTAAATTTAGATATATTAATTATATACAAAAAAACGGTTAATTGTTACAGGCGGGTTAAAAATTTTTTTCTTCCCTTCATAGGCGCGCGTCTTGCGCTTGACTTACCCTTGAACCGTGCTTTAATTGTTTTTATTATTATGAAAAAAAACCTCGCAAGAAAGATACTTGAACCCCATATCGTCTCCGGCCGCTGGGAGGCAGGCGTTGAGGCGGGGATAAGGATAGACCAGACTTTAACGCAGGACGCCACGGGCACCACCGCCTACCTTGAACTCGAGTCCATGGGGATAAGCGGCGTAAAGACCGAACTTTCGGCGAGTTACGTGGACCA
>BTQV01000012.1:0-16349 GCA_036986055.1 Thermodesulfobacteriota bacterium | reverse complement strand
TCTGGTCGTAGACCGTCTCCTCTTCAAATGTGGCCAGTTCCGGGTGGTAGAGCGACTTCTCGGCCTTGCGCCCGACGATGACGCAGTTGCCCTTGTAGAGTTTAAGCCGGGCCGTACCCGTAACCACAGAGGCCGCCACATCGACGAGGCTCTGGAGCGCCTCCCTCTCCGGCGAGTACCAGTAACCGTAGTAAAGGAGTTCGGAGTAGCGCGGCATGAGGCTGTTCCTCAGGTGGATAACGTCTCTGTCCATGGTAATGGACTCAACGGCTCTACGCGCGTGATGGAGTATGGTTCCGCCCGGCGTCTCGTAGATGCCGCGTGACTTCATGCCCACATAACGGCTCTCTACCATGTCCACCCTGCCGATACCGTTCCTGCCTCCAAGGGCGTTCAGCCTCGAAAGGAGTTTGGCGGGAGAGAGTTTTTTCCCGTTAACGGAGACGGGGTTGCCTTTTACAAAGCCTATCTCTATATAGGTGGGCTTGTCCGGGGCCTTCTCAGGCGAGCGCGTAAGATGGAACATGTCTTCAGGCGGCTCCCTGTAAGGGTCCTCGAGGACGCCCCCCTCGAAGCTCAGGTGGAAGAGGTTGCGGTCCGAGCTGTAGGGCTTCTTCCTCGTAACGGGAACGGATATGCCGTGGCTCTTGGCGTAACGTATGAGGTCGGCCCTTCCCTTCATATCCCACTCGCGCCACGGGGCTATGACCTTTATATGTGGGTTTATGGCGTAATAGGCGAGTTCGAACCTCACCTGGTCGTTCCCCTTTCCCGTGGCGCCGTGGGAGACGCCGTCGGCCCTGACCTTTTTCGCCACTTCCATCTGGGCCTTCGCTATAAGAGGCCTCGCTATGGAAGTGCCAAGCAGGTATTCTCCTTCGTAGACCGCCGCCGCCCGGAGCATGGGGAAGACAAAATCCCTTACGAACTCCTCTGTAAGGTCCTCTATGAAAATCTCCCTGGCGCCCGTTGCCAGCGCCTTCTCCCTTAACCCCTTTATCTCCGTGCCCTGACCCACGTCGGCCACAAAAGCGACGACCTCGCAGCCGTAGTTCTCCTTGAGCCATGTTATTATCACCGACGTGTCGAGGCCGCCCGAATAGGCCAGCACCACGCGCTTTACGCTCTCACTCATTTAATATCCCTTCTCTCTTTCTACTGTATTAAACCTGAAAAAAGCATTAAGAGCCGCCTTCAACGAGGAGCCATTCGAGGACGGCCTTCTGCATGTGGAGCCTGTTCTCGGCCTGGACCCATACGACGGAATTTTTCCCTTCGAGGACCTCTTCGGTTATCTCTTCGCCCCTGTGGGCAGGCAGGCAGTGCATGACCATAGCGTCTTTCTTCGCATGGCCCAATACTTCTGCATTCAACTGGAAACCCTTAAAGACCTTTTCCCTCTCCTTCTCCTCTTCCTCCTGACCCATGGAGGCCCATACGTCGGTGCTTATCACGTCGGCGCCCCGGACCGCCTCTTCGGGGGTGGAGACCACCTCTATCTTCGAACGCGCTTTCGCCTTCGCCTGGGTTATAAATTCGGGGTCGGGCCTGTACCCTTCAGGGCAGGCGAGTTTCAGGTCAAACCCAAGGAGTGCGGCCGCCTCTATCCACGAGTTTGCCATGTTGTTGCCGTCGCCTATCCACGCGGCCTTTATCCCCGCATAAGTCCCCCTCTTCTCCATTACCGTCAATATGTCGGAGAGGATCTGGCAGGGGTGGTGGGCGTCGGTAAGGCCGTTTATGACGGGCACCGTTGAGTACTTCGCGTACTCCTCGATCTTCTCATGGCCGAAGGTCCTTATGACCACGGCGTCCACGTACCCGGACATTACGCGCGAGGTGTCCTTTATGGGCTCGCCCCGGCCGATTTGGGAGTCCCTGGGGCTTATGAATATGGCGGACCCGCCGAGATGGTACATGGCCGTCTCAAAAGATACGCGCGTGCGCGTAGAGGACTTTTCGAAGATAAGCCCTAACACCCTGCCCCTCAAGGGATGATACGGTATGCCCTTCGAATGCCTCTCCTTCAACGAGGCCGCCCTTTCAAGGAGGTCGTCTATATCTTTTTTTGTAAGGTCGAAGATCCTCAAGAGATGCATATGTTTTTCCTTGATACTTTTTAACAAAGGGGTGTATAAAACCTCGATACTAAATCCCCTCCATTACCCCTTCCAATATCCCTATCATCTCGTCCACTTCTTTTTCCGTCACTATTAACGGGGGGATGAAGCGGAGAACGTTTTCTCCTATGGCGTTTATAAGGAGGCCCTTCTCAAGGCATTCTTTGACTATTCCCGGTGCGGAGGCCTTGACCTCCACGCCGATGATAAGGCCCTTGCCGCGCACTTCCGTTATAAACCCGTATTTTTCCTTAAGGGCCGTTAAACTCTTTAAAAGATACCCGCCCACTTTCGAGCAGTTTTCAAGGACGCCGTCTTCGATGGTCGTCTTGACGGCGGCCAATCCCGCGGCCGTGGCCAACGGGTTTCCGCCGAAGGTGGAGGCGTGGCTTCCCGGGGTGAATGCCGAGCCAACGTCCTCGGTAGCGAGCATGGCGCCTATGGCCACCCCTCCCGCGAGCCCCTTGGCCAGCGTCATGATGTCGGGGGTAACGCCGTAATTCTCATAGGCGAAGAGTTTTCCCGTCCTTCCCACACCCACCTGGACCTCGTCGAATATGAGGAGCACGCCGGCCTCTTCACAGACCTCCTTGAGCCACCTGAGGTAATTTTCGTCAGGCAGGTTTACCCCGCCCTCCCCCTGTATGGGCTCAACCATGACGGCGGCCGTGGCCTCGTCAACGGCGTCCTTTACGGCGCCGAGGTCGTTAAAGGGCACATATATGAATTTTTCGAGGAGCGGCTCGAAACCCTCGCGCACCTTCTCCTGGCCCGTGGCGGCCAGCGCCGCGAAGGTCCTCCCGTGGAAGGACTTCTCCATTGTAATGACCTTGAACCTCGGCTCGCGCCTGTCGAAAAAATACTTCCTCGCCAGTTTTATGGCGGCCTCGTTGGCCTCGGCGCCGGAGTTGCAGAAAAACACCCGGTCCGCGAAGGAGTTTTCCGTAAGCAGGGCCGCGAACTCGGCCTGGGGTTCTATATGGTAGAGGTTGGAGCAGTGGATAAGTTTTTCGGCCTGCTCTTTTATGGCACCCACTACCGCGGGGTGGCAGTGTCCGAGGTTGCATACGGCAAGGCCCGCAGTGAAATCAAGGTACCCCTTACCGTCGGCGTCCCAGACCCGTACGCCGTCGCCCTTTACAATGGCAACGGGAAAACGTCTGTACGTTCCCGTGACATGGCGCTCGGTTAAGTTTATTATTTCCTTATTAGTCATAAGACGCCCCTTGAAACCTTGAAAAAATTATTTCTTGAGCCCGATGACCGTGCCAATACCTGCGTCTGTAAAGACCTCGAGAAGCACGGCGTGCTCAACACGGCCGTCTATTATGTGCGCCCTCGAAACACCAGAGGCCACGGCCTCCATACAGCATTTCAACTTTGGTATCATGCCGCCCGAGGCGACCTTGCCGGTGATGAGTTTTCTCGCCTCGGCGAGGCTCAATGTGGAGATAAGTTTTTTCTTCCTGTCAAGGACGCCTTCGACGTCGGTTAGGAGTATGAGTTTTTCAGCATTCAGCGCCGTGGCTATCTTTCCGGCCACGGTGTCGGCGTTTATGTTGTAACTCCTGCCGTCCTCGCCGCCGCCGACAGGCGCTATGACGGGTATGAAACTGCTCTCCTCAAGTGACTGTATGACCGAGGGGTTGATGCTCTCCACGTCCCCGACGAAACCCATCTCCGTACCCCGGATCTTTAACCTCTTAGCCGTTATGAGCAACCCGTCCTTGCCGCCAAGCCCCACGGCCTTGCCGCCGTAATAATTTATAAGGCCCACTATCTCTTTGTTAATCTTGCCAACGAGGACCATCTCCACGACGTCCATAGTCTCATCGTCGGTGACGCGTATGCCCTTTACGAACTTCGTCTCCTTACCGAGCCTCTGGAGGAGCTCGCCTATCTGTGGCCCACCGCCGTGGACTATAACGGGGTTCAGCCCCACGTACTTCATGAGGACCACATCGCGGGCGAAACTCTTTCTAAGCGACTCCTCGGCCATGGCCGACCCGCCGTATTTTATAACAACCGTCTTGTTATAAAATTTTTTGATGTAGGGCAGGGCCTCAAAGAGCGTATGTATCTTCTCTATATGTTTTTTCACGGCCTGATCCGTATTTTTTGTGTTCCCCCCATCCGGGCCCGGGGCCGGATGGGAAAAAATCAAAGGATGTACCTCGAAAGGTCCTCGTCCTTGAGTATCTCCGAAAGCCTCTTCGTCACGTACTCCCTGTCTATTACGACCTTCTCCCTGCCCATGTCCGGTGCGGAAAATGATATCTCGTCAAAGACCCTCTCCATCACGGTATGGAGCCTTCTGGCGCCGATATTCTCCATCCTGTCGTTTACCTCAGCCGCTATGGAGGCTATCTCTTCTACAGCGTCGTCGGTATATTCCACTTCAATATCCTCGGTCTCGAGGAGTTCCTTGTATTGCTTTAAGAGCGCGTTCTCGGGCTCCGTTAATATGCGGACGAACTCATCCTTGCCGAGGGTCTCGAGTTCCACCCTTATGGGGAACCTGCCCTGGAACTCGGGGATCAAGTCCGAGGGCTTTGCCACGTGAAAGGCCCCGGAGGCGATAAAGAGGACATGGTCTGTCTTTACCATGCCGTACTTGGTGTTTATTGTGGAACCCTCCACTATGGGCAACAGGTCGCGCTGGACGCCCTCCCTTGAGATATCCGGGCCCTGGCCCGCCTGGCGGCCTGCTATCTTGTCTATCTCGTCTATAAAGACTATGCCCGACTGCTCGACCCTCTCCACGGCGTTCTTCGTTACCCTGTCCATGTCTATGAGCCTCTGGGCCTCTTCCTGCGTGAGAATCTTGAAGGCCTCTGGGACCTTGACCTTCCTCTTCTTCGTCTTTTTGGGGAAGAGGTTCGAGAACATGTCCTTCAGGTTCATGTCTATCTCTTCGGCGCCCGAGGCCGAGAGTATCTCCACGACGGGCATCTTCTGCTCGGTGGACTCTATCTCCACGGACCTTTCGTTGAGTTTGCCCTCCCTCAGGAGTTTCTTTAATTTCTCCCTCGTGCCCTTCTGCAGGTCCCTCTCCTTCAAGACCTTATCCTCGTCCACGGCGTTATGCGTCAGTTCCGTAACAGGCGGCAGGAGGTAATCGAGCAACCTCTCCTCGGCGGACTCGGCGGCCTTGACCTGCACCTTTACCTTCTCCTCGTCCTTTACCATCTTTACGGAAAGTTCCGTCAAGTCCCTGATTATGGACTCAACGTCACGCCCGACGTAACCCACCTCGGTGAACTTGCTCGCCTCCACCTTTATAAAGGGGGCCTGGGCCAGTTTCGCGAGCCTCCTTGATATCTCGGTCTTGCCCACCCCCGTGGGGCCTATCATTATGATATTCTTGGGAGCTATCTCGTCTCTGAGCTCGGGCCTTACCTGACGGCGGCGCCACCTGTTCCTGAGCGCTATGGCAACGGCCCTCTTGGCCTGCGCCTGGCCTATTATGTACTTATCGAGTTCCGAGACTATCTCTCTCGGCGTAAAATTTTTCATTTAACCCTTCACCCCTTCTCCGTCGAAGAAAAACCCCTTCAGGAGAGTTCCTCGACACTGATATTGTCGTTCGTGTATATGCAAATCTCCGCCGCGGCGTTCAACGCCTCCTCGGCGACGGTCCTCGCGTCCAGCTCCGTATGTTTCATGAGCATCTTCGCGGCGGCCGCGGCGTAGGGCCCGCCCGAGCCTATGGCCGCGATGGAGTCTTCGGGCTCAAGCACGTCGCCGCTACCCGAAATAATAAATGTGTGCTCCCTGTCGGCCACGATAAGAAGCGCCTCGAGTTTCCTCAATATCCTGTCCGTCCTCCAGTCCTTGGCAAGCTCCACGGCGGCCCTCGTGATATTGCCCCTGTACTCGTCGAGTTTCGACTCGAACTTGTCGAAGAGCGTCAGGGCGTCGGCCGTGGAGCCGGCAAACCCGGCGATGACGTCCCCGCCCTTCATGCGCCTTATCTTAACCGCCCCCCTTTTCATCACCGTCGCCCCGAGAGTGACCTGGCCGTCTCCGGCTATGGCGACCTTTGAGCCGCGCCTCACCGCTATAATAGTTGTGCCGTGAAAACTGTATGCCAAAATCTCCTCCTTGAAATCCTGTTTTCGTTACGCGCGGGCCTCGTACTTGGTCCGGCGATTGCCCGTCGCCCCTCACCCGTCGGCTGACTTTTTCGCCCTCGGGTGGGCCCTGTCGTAAACCTCCATGAGCCCCTCTATCCCCACCTTCGTGTACCTCTGCGTGGTGGAAAGCTTGCTGTGTCCCAGCATCTCCTGAATCGACCTCAGGTCAAGGCCCGCGTCAAGGAGGTGTGTGGCGAAACTGTGCCTCAGGGAGTGCGGCGTCGGGGTCTTGTTTATTTTACTGAGAGCCGCGTATTTCTTTATTATCCTCTGTACCGTCCTCTCGGAGAGGGCTTTGCCGCCCCTCCCGGAAAAAACAGGTGTAACCCCACCATAACAAAAACCCTTCTCCAATTTTTCACGTTCTTTCAAATAAGCCCTTAGCGAGATAACGGCCTCGGTTCCGAGAAAGGCGATACGGGTCTTGCCGCCCTTGCCGAGGACCCTTATGAACGCTTCGTCAAGGGCCAGGTCTTTGAGCTTTAGTCCCGTTAACTCACTCACCCTTATGCCCGACGAGTAAAGGACTTCGAGCACGGCCGTATCCCTCAACCTCTCTGTCGCGGCGGGTACAAGGGCAGGGCCTCCAATAAGGCTCTCCGCCTCTTCCACGGTAAGAACGGAAGGGAGAAACTTTTCCACCTTTGGCGTGGGCACGAATTCCGCCGGGTTCGCCTTACAAAAACCCTTCTTCACGAGGAACCTGAAAAAACTCCTTATTGAAGAGAGTTTTCTCGCCACAGAAGCCTTCCTGCATCTGTAGTGCAAGTCCCGGACAAAAGACCGTACAGCATCCTCATCCACCATGGAAATGTCAAAGGGGCCGTCAACGCCCGGGCGCCGCGAACCCTCAAGAAAATCAAAAAACTGTCTCAGGTCCCTTGAATAACCGAGCCTCGTATTTTGAGACGCGTTCTTTTCAACGGCGAGGTAGGAGACAAATTCATCAATAAAGCCCTGCATATTCAACCCCACGGCGCCACAAAGCATACTGAACGTCCGAAATGGCCGCAATAGTCAAAAAATCTCCGTAAGGGCCTTATAACATTAATAAAAAAAACCTTCAACGGATTTCTAGCCCTAAGGCCCGCCCCCTGACCGAAGAAAAAGGCTAATGGAGGCGCTTGAAAATCCTCTTGGCCCTTATCCAGTGGCTGTCCTTATTCCATGACCAGTAGATGAGGAAGGCCTTGCCCTTTATGTCGCTTATGGGCACGGGGCCCCAGAAGCGGGAATCAAAACTCCTCTCCCTGTTGTCTCCCATGGCAAAGACATGGCCCGCGGGGACGGTGTAGGGGCCGAAGTAGTCGCCCCTCTCGGAATCGACGCCGTAAGGCCAGCCCTTATGCACCCCGTAGGGGTCGTCCATCTTCTTTCCATTAATATATATCACCCTGTCCCTTATCTCAACGGTGTCGCCGGGCAGGCCTATGACCCTCTTGATGTAGTCCTTGCTCCTGTCTCCGGGAAAGCGAAATACTATGATGTCGCCCCTCTTTATATTGCCCCAGACGGAAAAGAGCCTCGTCTCAAAGAAAGGCACGGGCACGCCGAGGAGCCTTATAACGGCGGGCTTGGGGACCTGGATACCGTAGGCGAATTTACTCACGATAATGTGGTCGCCTATGAGGAGCGTGTCCTCCATGGAGCTCGAAGGAATCTTAAAGGCCTGCACCACGAAGGTCCTTATAAAGAGGGCGAGTACGAGGGCTATTATAACGGCCTCAACGGTCTCTCTTAATTGCCTCTTCTTTTTCTTCTTCGGCGCCCCGCCGGCCTCTTTACCGGCGGCCCCTTCTTCACTCCCGTTATATCTTTTTTTAGTCATAATCCTGGTTTTCCTGACCCCTGAAGCTATTTTATCAACCGTTGTTCAAAAGGAATATGGAGAGCAAAGACTCAACTCACCTTGAGGACGGCGAGGAAGGCCTCCTGCGGTATCTCCACCCTTCCCACCTGCTTCATCCTCTTCTTGCCCTCCTTCTGCTTCTGAAGGAGTTTGCGTTTCCTCGATATGTCTCCGCCGTAGCACTTTGCCGTGACGTTCTTTCTGAGCGCCCTTATAGACTCCCTTGATATAATGCGGCTCCCTATGGCCGCCTGAAGGACCACCTCGAACATCTGCCTCGGTATAATCTCCTTCATCTTCTCAACGAGTTCCTTGCCCCTGGAGTAGGCCCTCTCCCGGGGGACTATGAGAGAAAGGGCGTCCACGGACTCGCCGTTAATGAGGATGTCGAGCTTTATGAGGTCAGAGGTCCTGAAATCAAGATATTCGTAATCAAGCGACGCGTAGCCCTTTGTAATGGTCTTCAACCTGTCGTAAAAGTCCATGACCACTTCGTTCAGCGGCAACTCGTACTCGACGAGCACCCTCTGCGTGGTTATATATTTTATCTCCTTCTGTATGCCGCGCCGCGTCTCGCAGAGATTTAGCACGGGGCCGAGAAACTCGGCGGGCATGTGGAGGGTGGCCAGTATATAGGGCTCATCTATCCTCTCCATGTACTGCGGAGAGGGGAGGTCCGTGGGGTTTTCAACGTAAATCACCTTTCCGTCCGTCTTCGTAACCCTGTAGGAGACGGTGGGGGCGGTGGTGATGAGTTCGAGGCCGTACTCCCTCTCGAGCCTCTCCTTTATAATCTCCATGTGGAAGAGGCCCAGGAACCCGCACCTGAAGCCGAAACCCAGGGCAAGCGAGGTCTCCGGCTCAAAGGAGAAGGAAGAGTCGTTGAGCCGTAATTTTATCACGGCCTCCTTCAAGTTTTCGTACTGCGAGGATTCAACAGGGTAGAGACCGCTGAAGACCATGGGCTTTACCGCCTTGTAGCCCGGCAGAGCGGACTCAGCCGGGTTTAATGCCCCCGTAAGGGTATCGCCCACGCTCGTGTCCCTCACCTCCTTTATCCCCGCTATAACGAAACCAACCTCTCCGGGGCCGAGCTCCCCAACGGTCGCCGGGTGGGGGGAGAATATGCCGGTGCTCTCCACATCAAAGGTCTTTCCGGTGGCGAAGAATTTTATCTTCATGCCCTTCTTTATAACGCCGTCGAATACGCGTATCTGTATTATCACCCCCTGATAGATATCGTACCATGAGTCGAATACCAGGGCCTTCAGGGGTTTTTCCGCGTCGCCCGTGGGGTGGGGCACGTTCTTTACTATCGCCTCAAGTATCTCGCGGATGCCTATGCCTTCCTTTGCCGACGCGAGGACGGCCTCAGAGGCATCGAGGCCCAGCACATCCTCTATCTCGCCCCTCACCCTCTCGGGGTCGGCCTGGGGCAGGTCTATCTTATTAAGCACAGGCACTATCTCAAGGCCCACGTCAACTGCCGTGTAGAGATGGGCCAGCGTCTGGGCCTCCACGCCCTGAGAGGCGTCCACGATGAGGAGCGCGCCCTCGCAGGCGGAAAGAGACCTGCTCACCTCGTAACTGAAGTCCACGTGGCCCGGCGTGTCTATGAGGTTCAAGACATAGTCCTTGCCGTCAACGGCCCTGTAAGTGAGGCGCGCCGTCTGGGCCTTTATGGTTATCCCCCTCTCCCTCTCAAGGTCCATCTTGTCCATGAACTGCTTGACCATCTCCCTCCCCGCGACGGCCCCCGTATACTCGAGGAGCCTGTCCGAGAGCGTGGACTTGCCATGGTCTATATGGGCGATGATGGAAAAATTTCTAATTCTCTCTATGTCAGTCATTGTTATCTCGGGGTGGGGCTGACCCTGTGCGGCAGGTTATACCCGGACCTCTATATAATATGTTTCGCATATCTGAAATGGCGCAAACTAGTATTTTAAGGCATAGGGTTATCCTTTGTCAAAAAAGTTTTTTAACGCCACGGTTATCGCCGCGGCAATAATAACGGAAGCTGCGCGACGACGCGGGTACGCATAAAAAAACCCCACTTGACAGGCGGTGAAGCTGATTATATCCTAAATCAAAGAGCGTAACTTTTTTAATTTTTTTATTTTTTATTATGAAGCGTATCGACCAGTACCCTGAAAGACATAAGGACCCGGTGGACGCAAACGGCGCGTCCGCCGTGGGGCCCAATCATGAAAAATACTCTTGAGCCCTACCTGACCCCCGGGGAGATAAAATCCATAGTAAGGGGGCTCGCCGGGAGGATCCGCCGTGACTACCGCGGCAAAAACCCGATGCTCGTCTGCGTCCTCAAGGGGGCCGCGGTCTTCATGTCCGACCTCATGAGGGAGCTGGACATGGACGTGGAGGCGGCGTTCATACAGAGTTCCACATACGGAAAGAGAAAAACCCCCGCGGGCGAGCCGGATATCTCCGGAGATATAACATCTCCCGTAAAGGGTAGAGACGTTATTATAGTCGAAGGCATCGTGGACAGGGGCATAACAGTCAAGACGGTAATGGAGCGAATCGGCGCCCTCGCCCCCTCCTCCATAAAGGTCTGCGCCCTACTTCTGAGGGAAGGCCCCGTTGAGACTCAACCCGCCGTCGACTACGCTGGAAGGACCATAGGCGAGGGTTTTGTCGTGGGCTACGGCATGGACTACATGGAGAAGTACAGGGAGAAGCCCGGGCTTTACTTCCTGAAGGCATAGTCCTCACCAGAATACAGGGAGGAAAAAACATATGGGACTGCCGCGTTACATAGAGGCTCTGTTAAGTCCCCGCGCCTACCCCGAAGGGCCCCGGAGCGTTGAACTCCGCCAGACCCACATCTCCTACCTCTTCTTTACCCCGGAGTTCGTATACAAGGTCAAAAAGCCGGTGGACTTCGGCTTCCTCGACTTTACCACCCTTGAAAAAAGAAAAAAATACTGCGCCGAAGAGGTGCGCCTCAACAGGAGGCTCGCCGCCGACGTCTATATGGGCGTGGTGAGCGTCACGGAAAAGGACGGCCTTGTGAGCATAGACGGCGAGGGCGGGGAAGTGGACTGCGCCGTAAAGATGAAGCGCCTCAAGACCGATACAATGCTCGATGAGATGATAAAAAGCGGCCGCGTTACCGAAGATATCATAAGAAGGGTCGCCGAAAGAATATTTTTATTCCATAAGGACGCCGCCACGGACACCCGCATCTCGACCTTCGGCTCGCCCGACGTCATAAGAAAGAACACGGGAGAAAATTTCTCCCAGACCGAAAACTTTAAAGGCGAACTCATCTCAGAGGGGGCATACTCGGGGATTAAATCATACACCGAAGGATTTATCGACTGTCACACAGCGCTCTTCGAGAAGAGGGTTAGAGACGGTTTCATAAGGGACTGCCACGGCGACATACACACCGAGCATATCTCCATCGAGGACTCCATAAACATAATAGACTGCATAGAGTTCAACGAGCGGTTCCGGTTCTCGGACATCGTCTCTGACATGGCCTTTCTCTCCATGGACCTCGACTTCCTCAACAGGTCAGACCTCTCCCGTATCTTCGTCAATACCTACTTCTCCCTTTCGGGCCGGGACGAGGGAGGAAAACTCCTCGACTTCTACAAAGGCTACAGGGCCTTTGTCCGGGCCAAGGTCGAGGGTTTCAAATACCTCGAGCCCGAGGTGGGAGAAGAGGAAAGAAAAGACGCCCTTATAGACGCGCTCCATCACTTCCACCTCGCCGGACTTTACGCCCGCGGCGGGTTCAAGCCTCAACTCATAATAGTGTGCGGCCTTTCGGGCACGGGCAAATCGGCCATCGCCCGCGCTATCGCGGAGAGTTCGCGGGCGGTACGCATCAGCTCCGACAATATCAGAAAAGATATGGCCGGCGTACCGGCACGCCGGCAGAGGCCCGAACCTTTCGGTAAGGGCATATATTCGAGGAAATTCACTGAAAAGACATACGAAAGACTCATCTCAACAGGCGTTGGGCTCTTGAGGGCCGGACGCTCAACCGTGCTCGACGCGACTTTTTCAAGGAACATCTTTATTGAAAAGGCCGTAAAGGAGGCCCTCAAGGCCGGTGTACCGGCAGGGCTTATCCGTATAATAGAATGCACCGCCCCGGACGACGTAATCAGAGCCCGCCTCCTTGAAAGGCCGCGTGGGCCGCTACCACAGGGCGAGGCCCTCCCGGACATGACGTGGGAGATATTCGGCCTCCAGAAGGCCTCTTATGAGAAGAAGACGATTAAACGGCTTGTATTGGACGGGACAAAATCCCTTGAGAATAACGCCATCGAGGCGATAAAATGGGTATTTTCAACGGAAGAAAAATCAGACGGGTAGCGGTGGGTAAGGCCGTGCCTTGCAGATACGGAAAAATTTGGTTGAGGAGTCCCGGGGGTTATGTTTTAATTTATTCATGATACGTTCGGTAGTGCTTTTAAGCGGAGGGCTCGACAGTACGGTTACCGCCGCCATCGCCGTCAAAAAGGGCGAATGCGCCTTCTTGCACGTAAACTACGGCCAGAGGACCGAGGCCGGAGAACTCAAGGCCTTCAACGGAATCTCTGATTTTTATAATATCAAGAAGAGGCTCGTCTCCGACATCACCCACTTAAGGGAGATAGGGGGCTCGGCCCTTACCGATAAGAGTATGGAAGTGCCTGAAGGCGACCTGACGAGAGGGGGCGTGCCCTCCACATACGTGCCCTTCAGGAACGCCCATCTCCTGGCCATAGCCGTATCCTGGGCCGAGGTCCTCGGTGCAGAAGAGGTCTATATGGGCGCCGTAGAGGAAGACAGCTCCGGATACCCGGACTGCCGCGAGGAATTCTTCCATGCCTTTGAAAAGGCGGCGAACTCGGGCACAAGGCCCGAAACCGTAATAAGGATAATAACACCCCTCATACATATGAGAAGGGCCGAAATAGTAAAAAAAGGCGCGGCCCTGGGCGCGCCTTACCACCTCACATGGTCATGCTACAGCGACGATACACTGGCATGCGGGCGCTGCGATTCATGTCTTTTGAGGATAAAAGGTTTTAATGGAGCCGGCATAAAAGACCCCGTGCCCTACAGGAAAGTCGAACCTGCATGACGATGGCCGGGCATTAATACAAAAGGGAGCAAGCGATGACCTTCTTACAATTTCTCAAGATAAAAAAAAAGATAGACCCCGAAGGCAAAGACCTCGACGACCTCATGGACGATTACTACGATGAATACACGGAGTTCCTGAAGGGGCAGAAAGACGGCTGCGGTCCCGGGGACTGAGGCCGGACGCGCCCCTCAAGAGGGGGGGTCGGCGCCTGCCGGCCAGGGACCGTTAATAGGGCGTATAAGGATAAGGATAGGGGTAGGGATAGTAGGGATAATAAGGGCGGCGTGGCCAGTAAGGCCACGGATAACGTGGGTAATAGGGCCCGTAGAACCCCCAGGCCGGCGGATAATCGTTGTAATATAAATCCTGGCGGGGCTGTATCAACTTCAACTCAATGGGGGTTATCACGGGATAACGGTAATCCATCTTGCCTATCTTTTTTACCCTTATTCCTTTTACGACGCCGGCGACTATAATCGTCCTGCCTTCTTTATAAACGGCGGGGTCGAGGTATCTCGCGGCCTCGATAATAAACCTCCCTTTGGATTTTTCTTCCGTCGGGACATAGCCGTAGTCGAGTTTGGTCTCAAGCACCTCGATGTCCGTCGTTGTTTCGAGGTTTTCGGTGGATATGATTACCCCGGCCCACAGGACCTTGCGCCCCGTAAAGGAGGCGGGGTCGGCCTGTACGAGATCCAGCGTAATGGATCTGTCAACTTCTTTAAGCACCTCTTTTGAAATAACCGATGCGCAGCCGCTCAAAAGTACCAGGAGCGCAATCAGGGCGATCTTCTTCATATCTTAATTTTATTATCCATACGGTATTTGTCAATGTTTAAAGCAAAAAGTTATATTGAGACAGAGGCCCTGAACCTGGCCCCTTACGCGGCAAAGAGCGAGAATACGAGGGGGAGGAAGCACAAAGAGGAGCAGCACCTTTTCAGGACGCCCTTCCAGAGGGACAGGGACCGCGTCATACATTCCCACGCGTTCAGGAGGCTAGAGTACAAGACACAGGTCTTTGTCTACCACGAGGGCGACCACTACAGGACGCGGCTCACCCACTCCATAGAGGTGGCCCAGATATCAAGAACCATAGCGCGGGCGCTGGGGCTCAACGAGGACCTCTCCGAGGCCATCGCCCTCGCCCATGACCTCGGCCACCCGCCATTCGGCCATTCAGGCGAAAAAGTACTTAACAGGCTCATGGAGGGTCACGGCGGGTTCGAACACAACGCCCAGAGCCTGAGGATTGTTGAGGAACTCGAAAAGAGGTACCCTTTATTTAACGGCCTCAACCTCACCTGGGAAACCCGCGAGGGCATCGCGAAACACTCTTCCGCGCACGACACCCCCCTTGACAATGATGAGTTCGAAAAAGGGAGATTCCCGTCTCTTGAGGCGCAGATAGTGGACATAGCCGACGAGATAGCCTACAACAACCACGATATAGACGACGGGCTTTCTTCGAAAATGCTCGACCAGGATGACCTCGTCGCGGTGGAAATATGGAAAAAGAACCTCGAGGGCGTTAAAAAGAGGTTTCAGGTCCGCGACCCGAAAATACTAAAACTCCAGACCATAATAAGCATAATCAACGATCAAGTCACCGACCTCGTAGAGACCGTTAAAAAGACGATAGATGAAGAGGGCATAAAGACCATCGACGATGTAAGGGGCAGGTCCGCACCCGTTGCGAGGTTCAGCCCGTCCATGAAAAAACTCAACACGGCCCTCAAGGTCTTTCTGGGGCGAAACCTTTACAACCACTACCGTGTCATAAGGATGGCCGACAAGGCCGAGCGGATTATAACCGAACTATTTAACGCCTACCAGAGGGAACCAAAACTCCTCCCGCCCCGCAACTACCTCCTCATAGAAGAGAACGCCGCGGGAAAGGAGCGCGTAATATGCGACTACATAGCGGGCATGACGGACAGGTTCGCATTGAACGAGTACAAAAAACTCTTCGACCCCTTTGAGAAGGTATGAGCCCAGGGCACAGATAACGCCAAGTTCCAAGGCGCCATAAGCGCCTTTAACCTCAAGACCCGGCAACCCCCGCCCCGGCGCAGAGGGCACGGTTTTCACGTAACAGGCCGGTCTTTCCGGGAAATCCCTGCAAAACGGAAGATTCGCCCCCCGCCCCTTGCCCCGCCCCCTTGACACCGACCTTTTACGGGATATACTCAACTTGGAGGTGTAATGATAACGGCGAACATATACCAGATAGCCGTCCTTATAATCGCGCTCGCATTTCTTATACTGGTAATATTCATGATACCGACGCTTCTTCAGTTAAAAAGGACGGTCAAGTCCTTTGAGGAACTGTCGGCGGAGGGCAAGAAATCCCTTGGCGCGATAAACGGCATTCTGGAAAAGGCCGGGGAGCAGACCGGCGAGGTTGCGGAGCTCTTCAATAAGGTCAAGGAAGTGGGGCTCAAGATAACCACCCTCGCCGAATTCTTCGTAGACAACCTGAGAAGTCCGCTTATTTCAGTCCTGAGCCTCATGCTCGGCATAGAATTCGGCCTTAAACATCTAAAAAAAAAAGGGAAAGAGGGAGGTGGAGAAGATGTCAAGCGGGAAGAGTAACACGCTCCTGGCCTTTCTTCTCGGCGGCGTCGTAGGCGCGGGCCTGGCGTTGCTCTACGCGCCCGAACCTGGCACGGAGACGCGTAGGAAGATGAAGGAAGGCATGGAAGACGCGGGCGACTGGGCCATGGACAGATACGACGACGCGAGAGAAGCCATTGACACAGGCACGGACAAGGTAAAGAACATCATAAGGGAGAAAAAAGGCGACATCAGGTCGGCATATGACACCGGGAAGGACGTCTTTCACAAGAGAAAAGAGACGCTCCTGAAGGAAGAGTCCACCTGAGACGCGCCTCCTGCTTCCGGCGCCCCACCGAATGCAACCGTGGGGCCGGAGGGAGTGGGAGGCCAGGCGAGTGGCAGGCGGGAGACAGGTTAAAAGCAGGTCCCGTTGTAATACCGGCAGTAATACCGTCGCTCCCGTTAAAGGGGCGCATCCCCTGAGGCCGGCCCCTGCAGGGTGAGACGCGGCGTCGCCGGAAAATTTTGTGTATTAACATCGTCTTCATGAACTTAAAATATTTCAAGGAGAACCG
>BTQV01000011.1:0-17919 GCA_036986055.1 Thermodesulfobacteriota bacterium | reverse complement strand
GTTTTTTCTCCGACGAGATAAACTTCAAGGAGTGGCGCATGATAGGCGCCGACGCCCTCATAGAGGGGAGGTTCAGGATAGAGGGTGGAAGGCTCGTGGTGGAGGTAAAGCTCTTTGACACAGTCAGCGGGAAGACGATCCTCGGTAAACGCTACATAGGCAACCCCGGAAAACCGCGGAGGCTCGCGCACTTTTTTTCCGACCGCATGTACAGGGAACTTACGGGCAGGCCCGGCGTTTTCACCACGAGGATACTCTTCGTATCCAAGAGAACGGGCAACAAGGAAGTCTACCTCGCCGACTATGACGGCCGCAACGTAATACAACTCACGCGCAACCGCTCCATCAACCTCTCTCCGAGATGGAGCCCCGACGGGAAAAAGATACTCTATACCTCTTACAAGAAGGGCTATCCCTACCTCTATATGCTTAACTTGAGGACAGGCCGCGAAACCATCATTTCCCGGAAGCGCGGCATAAACATAGGGGGCAGGTTCTCCCCCGACGGAGAGACCGTGGCGCTTACCATCAGCACGAAAAAATCGCCTGAACTGTACCTTCTGGAACCTTTCAAGGGTGGGTACAGACGCCTCACGAACAACTATTCCATAGACGTTTCGCCCACGTGGAGCTCCGATGGAAAAAAGATAGCCTTCGTATCAGATAGAAGTGGAAATCCACATATTTTTGTGTTAGACTTGCCAACCGGTAGGACCAGAAGGCTTACATTCAGAGGCAGATACAATTCGAGTCCGGCCTGGTCGCCTGAAGGCAGCAAGATAGCCTTCGCCTGCTCTGTGACCACGGGCTTCAACATCTGTACGGTGGACCAGAAAAACGGCGCTCTCTCGCAGATAACATACGAGGGGAACAACAAATCCCCATCGTGGTCGCCTGACGGAAGGTTCATCGTCTTCAGCAGGGACTCCGGCTCAACGTCTCACCTATACATCATGCAGGGCGACGGAACGGGGATTAAGAGGATAAAGACCGGAGGGGACACCGAAACCACCCCGGCCTGGTCGCCTTACCTTCATTGACGCATAGACTCGCGCATATTATCCTGATACAACGCAAAAGATACATATAAATAAATTAAGGAGGATGTAGATGAAAAAATTTTTGAAACTCCTGCCCATCCTGCTCGTAGCACTGACCCTCACGGCATGCAAGGGTAAAACACTTATCAAGGAAGAGACGGCCGGATTGAAGGCTGGCGAGGCAAAGACCGAGGTGGTGCCGGAAGAGAGGGTTGAGGAAGGCACTCTCGGAGGCGAGACCGCAGGGATAACAGGTAACGGCGTTGAGGAGGCAGAGACCGGGGCAGAGGCGGCGATTACGGGGCTTCGCACCGTGCACTTCGACTTCGACAAATACACCATCAGGGACGAAGACAAGAAGATTCTCGCCATGAACGCCAAGTGGCTCAGGCTAAACCCTGATGTAAGGGTGCGCATAGAAGGCCACGCCGACGAGCGAGGCGAGAACGAGTACAACCTCGCCCTTGGAGAGAAGAGGGCCATGACCGTAAAGAACTACCTGAAGCGCCTCGGAGTAGACGCAAACAGGATATCCATAATCAGTTACGGCGAGGAAAAACCTCTGGACCCCGGGCACAACGAAGAGGCCTGGGCAAAGAACAGGCGCGCTGAATTCAAGAAGATTAGATAATACACAAAAAAACATCTAAAAAGACTGCCAATGAAGAGATACAGAAGATATATCCTGCTCGCCCTTCTCGCACCTCTGGCCCTTGTCTTTACAGGGTGCGGGCCCGGCTTTCCCCTTATGACGGCCGAGCAGGAGCAACTCGTCAAGAACGTGGACACGCTCATGAAAGGGAACCAGGAACTCAAGGAGCGTATCTCGGCCCTTGAGGGGGGAGGCCCCGGGGGAGGCGCCGAGGATATAAAGATGACCGTGGCCGAGGCCCTGAACTCCGTTGAGGAGATGCGCCGTGAACTCTCCTTTATACGCGGTACCATCGAGGACAGCGAGAACCAGAGGGCCCAGCTCGCCGAGGACATGGCGGCCGTAAACGAGGCCTTGAAAAATCTCGAGGAAAAGATGGCGGCCCGGGGAGTTGCCGGTGGCGAGACATTTGGAGACGCAGGGGAGATAGCCGCGTTAAAAGACGCGGTTATGGAGAACCGGGAAAAGATAGCCGCCATAGAGGCCACTATAGCCTCTATGGGCAAGAAGGCGGAGGCGCCCAGGAAGACCGTGCCCGCCAGGGAAGACCCCGAAGAGATGTACTTCAGGGGCTACAGGCTCGTAAAGGACGGGGAGATGGACAAGGCGGCCGGTGTATTCAAAGACTTCCTCCAGGTATACCCCAAGCACAAACTCGCCGACCACGCCCGTTACTGGCTCGGCGAGATATACTACTCCCAGGGGGACTGGGAAAGGGCCATACTCGAGTTCGACAAGGTTATAAAAGAGTACCCCAAAGGCGACAAGGTGCCGGCGGCCACATTGAAGGAAGGTTTTTCCTTCCTGAAACTGGGCGCGCCCAAAGAGGCACGGCTCCTGCTTGAAAGGGTGGTTGAAAAATTCCCTGAAGCCCCGGAGGCGGAGATCGCTAAAAAACGTCTCGAAGAGCTAAAGTAACATTACATTCGGCATAATTTAAAAAACCCCGTCCCTCTTCCATCTCACAAAGGCCGGGGTTTTTTTTATTTTTTTTTATTGAGGTATGGATTTGCTCCGCGCACCCCCCTCCCCCGCAATGAGACTGAAAGATGGAAAGGGCCCTTATTCACATAACTTTTTTACACAAAAACCATACATCACGGCGACAGATAAGATATAATATTCGGGATAAAGTTTTATAATCCCTTTATAACGGAAAAGATTAATTCAAGTCCAATGAAGAAAAAAGTTTCTATTTCAAGGTGCGCTGAATACGACGATAACGCTGTTTACGAGGGGATTTCAGGGGCAGTGGCCCTCATGGGCGGCATGGACCGCTTTGTCCGGCCGGGAGAGCGGATTCTCCTTAAACCGAACTTGCTTGCCGCGAAACCTCCTGAGGCGGCGGTGACGACTCACCCCTCTGTGGTCCGGGCGCTTATCAGGCTTGTAAAGGAGGCTGGAGCGACGCCAGTTGTGGGAGACAGTCCCGGCCTCGGAGGCGCGCTCAAAGTGGCAGGGAGGTGCGGAGTCCTTGATGTATGCAAAGAGGAAGGTGTCGAGTTCAGGGACTTGAAGACCCCGGTCATGGTGGAAAACCCCGGAGGGCGCACCTTCAAGCGCCTCGAGGTGGCCGCCGAGGTCCTCGACGTGGACGGGGTAATCAACCTGCCCAAACTCAAGACCCACGTACAGATGCTCTTAACGCTCGGGGTAAAAAACATCTTCGGCTGCGTCCCGGGCAAGCTCAAACCCCAGTGGCACTTAAGCGCAGGCGTGGACAGGGCGTGCTTCGCCGCCATGATACTGGACCTCTATCTCTTTGTAAACCCCAGGCTCACCGTCATGGACGGGGTGGTGGGTATGGAGGGCAACGGCCCGAGCGGCGGTGAGCCGAGACCCATGGGCCTCATATTCGCCGCCGGGGACGCCGTCAGCATGGACGTCGTCATAGCCGAAGTCCTCGGCATAAGCGCCGGGACCGTCCCGTTGCAAAGGACCGCCGAGATGCGCGGTATCGAAGGCTCACGCCTTGAGGATATAGAAATACTCGGAGAAAGGGTCGAGGACGTCCGTGTCGAGGGGTTCAAACTGCCGCCGTTCTCGGACACGAACTTCGTCTCCAAGCTCCCATACTTCCTTGAGACACGCCTTAGAAAGGCCCTCACCTCAAGGCCCCATGTGGCGAACTCCGCCTGCACGCTCTGTAATGTATGCGTGAACGTCTGCCCGGCCGAGGTAATGGAGAACATTGAAAGGATACGCATCGATTACGACAACTGCATCAGGTGCTACTGCTGCCAGGAGATGTGCCCCCAGGGGGCGATTACCTCAAAGCAGGGCTGGCTCAAGAGAATAATCCCGGGCCTGTAAAACCCCGCCGCCCGAGGAGACCTTCCCCCGTGGCCGGTACTTTGAAAGACCTTGAACCGGCCACTGCTAAATTTCATGGGAGATCAAGTTGCCGGGGTATCCGGCCCCGGATATTTCAGCGGTCTTTAATGCGCCCCGGCTCCTTGCAAACAAAGTGCGTATAATTTATAATAAATTTGCACCCCTTTTATCCCGGGGCGCCCCTTTGGACCGGAGTTTTTCATAAAGACTTCCCCGCTTTAAAAAAGCCGCCGCGTCTTTTCGCCGTCTCAAAACGTTTTTTACTCTTTTTAATGTTTTTAAACGCCGCACCAGAAAACCTTCGGAGCAATTCTTGAAAAGAAATAACTCAAGAAAAAAGACATTTTTAAAAGTCTTTATCCCTCTTCTCGTGGTACTCGCCGCTGCGGCGGCCTACCTCTCCATGGTCCCCTTTGACCTTACCTCTTACCAGGTGCCTATTGCGGACAAGCTCGAGGAGATTACGGGGAGCAGGCTGATTTCAGATGGTATAATGCTCCGCGTCCTCCCCGTACCTTATATTGAGGTCAAAGGGGTGCGGCTCCTCGAAGAGGGCGAAGAGGTCTTCAGGGCGAGGCTTATAAAGCTCAAGGTCTCTCCCTTTCCCCTTATCTTGAAGAAGATACTGATAAAGAAGCTGGGCATTGTTGACTGGTGGCTCCTGGCAAAAAGGGACGAAAAGGGGGAGATAAAGATCTACAATATCTATGAACGTATCAGGAAGAGAAAACGGAGGGTCACAGTAAGGTCGCTTGACGCAAAAGGGGGAGAGGTCTCCGTTATCGACCTTGCCGGCGACAGGGACGTCAATCTCGATATAGCGATTGACAGAGGCCGTTTCTACAGGTCAAAGAGCGGCTTCTCTTACAAGGTTAGTGGTGGGCTTGGGCCTGACGCAAGGGTCTTTTTAACTGGAAAGGGCCGAAAAAGAGACGGCGCGTTGGCGCTGAATGGGACGGCCTCCTTGACGGACCTTGATGCCGCCGTCTTTAACCCCTATATAAAGACCAAAGGGGTGAGCCTCAAAGGGCGGGTTTCAACAAACCTCGCCTACACCCTGGGCAAAGGTTTACGCACCCTCTCCGGCCCGGTCAACTACAAGGACCTCGTTATAGACTGGCCGAAAAAATTCAGCAAACCGCTCCCCTCTGGTACGGGTTCTGCCTCGGTAAGTCTATCCACGCGGGAAAAATCCCTGAAGTTGACTGTTGAGAAGCTTAACGCCTCCCTCGGAGAGTTTGACATAGGCGGGCGCATTGACGTTGAGACGGACCGCGCCGCAGGGGACAAGGGCTCGGTGAAGATGACCTTACACTCCACCCCCATACCCGCTAAAAAGGTCAAGGACCTCATACCCCGGCGGCTCTTCAAGGGCAAGTCGGCACGCGTGGCAAGGGATTTCAAGGCCTTCGACGGGAAAATAGCCGTAAAGGAATTAACCTTCGAAGTCGGCCTCGGGAAGCCACGCAATAGGACCGTCAAGAAAAAGCCCGGTCTTATAACGCTCATAACCACACTCCACGAGATGCACTTCAGGTACCCCGGGATAAGCGGAGACTTCTCAAGGATTAACGGCGGCATCTCCATAAAGGGCGGCACTCTCTTCTTCGAAGATATCACGGGGAGGTACAAAACGGGCGAAATAAAAAATTTCAAGGGGGAGATAAGCGGCCTCTTCAGCCGGCGGCCCGCTTACGACATCTCGTTAAATGTCGTCTTCAAGGCCTCCGAGACCTTAAGGATAATAAAAAAACTTTACAAGGTCAGGGACTCGGACATAAGAAGAAAACTCGACAAGACCGATACATTCGGGTCCACGAGTATAAATATGCAGGTTAAGGGAGAGATGGGGCCCAGGAAAAACAGGAAACATTCGACGTACTCCGGGGTCATAAGTTTCAACGGGGTCAAGCTCCGCTATCCTGACATCCCCGTTTTTTTTGATTCCATTAACGGAGAGATAGGCTTTGACAACAGGGCGCTCGTCTTCAAAAAACTATTTATCAGGGACGCCGCCAACTCCACATACACTCTGACGGGCCGGATTAGAGATTACAGGCACAAAAAACCATTTTTTGACCTGAAGGCCGCTGGCGTACTTCAAAAGGAGACGCTACAGCCCTTTATCGAGGGGACCTTCCTTGAGGGGGTGGTATTTGAGGACGGTTTTTATTACACCACGGCGGTCAAGGGACAGGTGGATTCCATCCTCTTAACGCCCTCCATAGACCTTACCTCCACCCAGATCAAGTACAAAGGCGTCATCAAAAAACCCAAGAACTTCCCCATCACCCTGAAAGGTACGGTAAGGCTTAAAAAGGGGATGACCAGGATCGAGAGGGCCGAGATAAGGGCCGGATCATCGGTGCTCAGCCTGGAAGGCTATCTGGGCCGGAGGCTCAAGTCCTACCGGTTTTACATGAAATCCAGGGTCATAAAACTCTCGGATATAGCCGTCTTCACGCCCCTTTTAAAAACGGACGCCAGCAACGCCGGACTCCTCACCGTGGACATGGAGGCGTTCAGGGAACAGGGCGCTAAAGGCCCGCTCTACAAGGGGGGGTTCTCCCTTACAAAGGGCATAGTGTCACCTGCATTTTCCAGGTCCCCTTTCAAGGATATCGACATCACCGGGAAGTTTCAGGGGGATTCCGCCGAGTTCAGGCTCACAAAACTCGTCGCAGGCAAGAGCGATCTTCAGGGCGCGCTCCGTTTCACCTCCATCTCAGACAGGACCGTGAGCTTCGAAGTCAACTCCCGGGCTTTTTATTCCGACGACTTCCGGGAGAAGGGCTCGGAGCCGCTAAAGGCATGGTTGAAGCGCATTACCGAACTCGGCTTAACGAACGGGGCGAAGAACGGTACAGGGCCTTCACACATAAAACCAAAGATAACAGGCCACGGCACGGTGAAAATCGGCGGGGGCAGAGCCTTCGGACAGGCCTTCAAGGACTTTTCACTTGAGGCGAATATCGAGAAAGAGGCCATGTACCTGAAACCCATATCCTTTGTAACAAACGGGGGCACTGTGAGCGCCGCCTCCACCATCTACAGAGACCACGACTCGGAACTCCTCTTTGACATAAAGGCCTCCATCGCCGGCGTCCGGTTAAAGGAATTCTTCTCGAGCCTCGGCGTAAAAAAAGAAGTGCTCACGGGCGCCCTCAACGGGGACATCTTCCTCACCTGTAAACGCAATATAAAACCGCTTGCGAGGGGCATGGACGGAAAGGTCTTCCTGAAGACCGAAAAGGGGAAGATGTGGAAGTTTCTATTCCTCGGCAAGGTCTTCTCAGTCGTAAACATACTCTCCATAGACGAACTCTTTAAAAAGGGACTGCCCTTCAGGGTACTCTCCGGGAACTTTACCGTAAAAAGCGGCGTCATAGAGACCAACGACCTCTTCTTTGACAGCGACTCGGTGAGGATGTCGGCCGCCGGGAGCCTCGATACAGTCGAAAGCACCATAGACAGCGTGCTGGTGCTCCATCCCTTCGTGACCATAGACAAGATTATAACAAGCATACCCGTAGCGGGATGGATAATAGGCGGCAATGACAAGAGCGCGGTGAACATATATTACAGGATAAAGGGGCCGCTTAAAAAACCCTCGGTCAGGCCCGCCCCTGTAAAGACCATACAGGAGGGGATACTGGGTACGCTCCAAAGGCTCCTCTCTACGCCCTTTAAGATGATGAATATGGATACCGAAAATATGAACGGGACTGAAAAGCAGAACGGCCCAAAAAAGCAAGGCAAGGAAGGCGCGGTGACACAGCCATGAATGAAACTGAAAAAACAGGATTCTGGAATGCGTTAAAGGCTCGGTGGTACCGGAAGGGGCTTGATTATTCCTCCTTACCATCCACGGTGCTGCCCATCATCCTCTCGCGCGCGCCCGGCGCCGAGACCTTCCTCGACGTGGGCTCAGGGTGCGGCACCCTCGCCATCCCCCTTGCGAGGAAAGGCAAAAAGGTCACGGCGCTGGACCCCTCCCCGGCCATGCTTGAAATACTCAAGGAGGATATCAGAAAAGAGGGGTTAGAGAATTTAAAACCACTCCTCGGGGCCTGGGGCGAGGTCCCCGTTCAACCCCACGACGTCGTCATCTGCGCCAACGTCCCGGCACTCTTAAAGGAATCGACGGGGTTTTTGAAGGACGCGGTGAAGGTGGCCAAGAAGGCCGTCTTCCTCATAGAGAGCGCGGACCCGGCCTCGGACAAATTTTATTACAGGGAACTCTACCCCCTTATATTCGGGAGGCCCTTCGGGGTGAGGACCGATTACATCAAGACCTATGATGAACTCCACGCCATGGGTATCTTCGCCAACGTGGAGATAATCGAGTACGACTTCGACCAGCCATTTTCCGGCATGGACGAGGCGCTCATCTTCTGGAAAGAGTACATGGGCATCGTGACGGAAGAACACGACGCGGCGCTAAAGGATTTTCTTGAGAAGAAACTTGTGAAAGAAGGGGATATCCTCCTCGCCAAATTCCACAAGAAGGCGGCGGTCATATGGTGGAGGACGGATAAATAGGAAAAAGACAAGCCCGCGCCGTCAAGTACGCGGTGCCACCCGCTGCCTGGCCAACAAAACCCTGTTAATAACAAAAAAGCCGGTAAAGGCCACTATGGCGCCCACGCCCATCAATATCCTAAAGTCCCGGGCGAGTTCGGGCCTCAGTATCCCGGCTATCTCCAGTTGGTGTTTAAGGCTCACCCCCGACGCCTCGCTGACAAAGGCGAAAATGTCCTGGGTAAAGGCCGTGAGAGCCGCGATAAAGAGCATTACATAATAAAAACCCTTTCCTCGGTAATTTCTCTCAAGCACCTCAGTGGAGACGATAATCACGACGGGGAAGATATAGAATATATACCTGTCCACGTTCAAGCCCACAAGCGCCGTCAACACCAGGTAAGGCGTCCAGTAAAGATGCCTCTTGAAGACCCGCCAAGTGTCCCTTACGTGCCAGGCGAGAAAAAAGGAAAGCCCCGAAAAGACCCCGAAGGGTATTATGAGCGTGTCCAGAAGGTAACGCGGCCCAATGATTAAACGCGACTTGTAATGGTAAGTCAAGAGGACCATGTAATCGGAGAGCCTTCCGACGAGGCGTGTTGAATAGTCAGTTGCGTTAGGCACGTTGGGCGTTGATATCTCGGAAGGGAAATAGGGGTAGGCGCGAAGGATTATAAAGAGCGCCGCCGGCAGGAGGCTTACGACAAAGGCCGTTACATAGGTCGACCTTGTGCGCTCCCCGGACAAGAGCCTCCACACATAGGCCGGCACGAGGAAGAGGAGCAGTTCCTTGCTCATTATACCGAGAAGTATTGATATGAGAAAGCCGGCGCTTCGCCGCTTCATCATGAAATAGGCCGCAGACAGAAGGAATGTGAAGGCCCAGGGGTCGGGCATCTGGGCCCAGTTGACATAGAGCCGGGCCGAGAGGAACCACATGGAATATATGACGAGCATGAAGAACCTGACAGCGACCGAGCCGTTGAGATAAGCGACGATGAGGACCAGAAAAAAAAGTTGGAGGAGATAGGCGATAAAGTTTGACACGAGCCATGACGTAAGTACGACCCGGTTAAGCGGTATGGCCTCAATCTCCTGAGTGTCGTCCTTCGTGGCTATCGCCTTGACTTCGTTTTGGCGCGCCCGTAGTTCGGTGCGTGCCAGGAGAAAACCCACCATGGGCGGGAAGAGGCGCTGGGAATACATGAGGGGAAGTTTTTCGCCCACTGCGCCGGGGTCGTCGAAATGGAGCGTCATAAGCGTGTAGACCCTGGCGTCGCCCCGTGGAAAGTACCTGTAGTCGCTCTCAGTGGTAAGGATAAAATAGGTGAAAAATCCTATGGCCACAAGCAAGACAATGAGGATGTCTCTCTTATTGACGGACGAGTTATCAAGACCCTTCTGAAGGTTCTTATCAGCGCACATAAGATTATAAACGCGTTAAGTTAAAAAGGGCTGTAATCAAAAAAAATTCCGGCGGGCTAAAAGCTGTGACTGCTCTTCATAAGGAGGCTCACGCCGAGATAGGTGAAGATGACGACTAAAAATCCGCCCACCGTGGCCACACTCAGCCCCTTGCCCCTCCAGTCCTTTACGTAGTACGCGTGCATCGCCCCTGCGTAATAGACCCAGACGATAAAACTCCACAGGGTCTTGGGCTCCCAGAGCCAGTATGTGCCCCAGGCGAGATAGGCCCATACCGCGCCCGAAAACATGGCCGCCGAGAAGAGGCAAAAACCCCAGAGGACGCTCTTGGCCGCTATCTCCTGGTACCTCTTCAACTCGGCCTCAAAGCCCTGTCTCGACGTGTAAAAAAGGTACAGCGCCGCCCCCGCGAAGGAGAGGGTGAAGAGCGCGTAAGCCGCGAAACTCAACGTTACGTGGGCCTCGAACCAGCGCGTACGCAGTATGAGAGGAAGCGGGCCTCCGGGCTTTTCGTTCATCATGGCGAAGAGAAGCGCCCCGAGAGCCACGGGCATGGTTACCGCCTCGACCCTCCTCTCGGCATACCTGAACATCACGAGTACGGTGACTAGCACCGTCGTCCAACTGTAAAAGACCAGGGTCTCGAACATACTGGCCATGGGCGCGTGTCCCGTCGAGAGGACCCTCAAGACAAGGGCCGTAGAGTGGGATGCGAGGCCGAGGATAACGAGCGCCCTTGAAAGCGTAGACAGGGCCCCCGCACCCTTCACGTGGAAGGCGATGACAACAAAAAAACTTGTAAGATAGAAGATAAACGCTGCGTATAAAAAGGCGCTCATGATTTTACGGTTCCAGAAATTTTTACAGACTGTAAGCCCGGGGACCCCCTACCGCCCGCGGCCTTCCTCCCAGACGTAACTGTGCAACTGCAACTGGAGCCTCACCCTCAGCATGTCCCTCAAAATCCACTCGGCCAATACCTTAGGCGCCAACTTCTGCCTTACAGGGGCGAAGAGTATCTTTTCGGTCCTGTCGCAGATGAGCTCGTCAAGGCATTTTTTCGCGAACTCATAATCCGTCCTGTCGGCGATTACGAACTTCACTTCGTCATCGGGGTTTATATATGAGAGGTTTTCCACCCTGAAGGAGCCCGCGTGCCCGCTCGACGGGCACTTTACATCGACTATCTTTATAATACGAGGGTCGATGCCCTTCAACTCCACGCTGCCGTTTGTCTCGATGAGTACCGTATATCCGCCATCCAGGAGTCTGCCGGCGAGTTCCAGCGACTCGGGTTGCAGGAGCGGCTCCCCGCCCGTTATCTCGGAGAGTTTACAGTTAAAACGCCCCAACTCGGCGAGCGCCTCCCCGACGGTCATCTCCACGGCGCCCTGTGCGGTCCTGGCGTATTCCGTATCGCACCAGTCGCAACTCAGGTTACAGCCGGCGAGCCTTACAAAGGCGCAGGGGAGCCCGGCAAAGGTCGACTCTCCCTGGAGGCTCAAGAATATCTCGCTAACCAGCATCTCGTCTAAAAGATTAATGTGAGGCGGAAGCGCCTCTTGAAAACACCGGACGGTTTAACACTTAAACGTCTAAACGAAATATCAGAATGAACAGGCATGAGAATAAAATCCGGTAAGGGGGTCCGGGTCCCCGGCCTCAGGGGCCCAGGCCGGACGGCCGCGCGGGCTGAGGTTACGGCTTCTTCGCCCCGTCATTGTTATTCGTATTCTCCGCGGGCTTATGCTTTTTAGTAGAGGGTGGGCGTCCAAAGGCCTTGAACCTCTTTGCGAGGTCACGTAACCTGTCTTCGGCGAGGCGGTTTATCGTACCCTCGGGAAAGACGCCGTCAGGCCCCCTTTGCCCAGCGTCAACGCCTGTGAGTATCTCTATGCCCTCATCAACCATGTCTATGGGATAGACATAAAACTTCCCCTCAGCCACGGCGCGGCGTACCTCGGCCTTGAGCATCAAGTTCTTTACGTTGCGCCTCGGTATAACCACACCCTGATCGCCTGTGAGGCCTTTCCCCTTGCACACCTCGAAAAAGCCCTCTATCTTTTCGTTCACCCCCCCTATGGGCTGAACCTCGCCGAACTGGTTCATTGAGCCCGTAACGGCGAAACGCTGGTCTATGGGCTTGCCTGAGATACTTGAAAGGAGCGCGTACACCTCGGCGCATGTGGCGCTGTCGCCCTCTATCTCGTCGTAAAGCTGCTCGAAACAGACCGAGGCGGTAAGGGTCAGCGGGAAGTCCCTGGCGAACCTCTCGCCGAGAAAACTCTTGAGTATCATGAGCGCCTTGTTATGGATGCGTCCGCTCATCTTTACCTCGCGCTCGAGGTTCACCACACCGGCGTCACCCATGAAAGTCCTGGCCGTAATCCTCGAAGGCTTTCCAAAGGCGTAATCGCCGAGGCTCAATACGGCTATGCCGTTAACCTGGCCCACCACGGCGCCCTCGGTATCCACCATCAAGGTATCCTCTGTAATGTATTCCCTGAGCCTGTCCTCTACCTTCGAATGCCTGTACCTCTTCTCTTCAATCGCCTTTTCAATGTGTGACGCGGTAACGGTGGTGTCCCCGTCGGCGCCGGCCCAGTAACTCGCCTCCTCCACGAGGTTCTGCACGTCGTTGAACCTGGCCGTAAGTTTTTCCTTCTCACCGGCGAGCCTGGCGCCGTACTCGACGACGCCCGCCACACCGCTCCTGTCAAAGGGCAGGAGCCCGAGTTTATCACAGCTCATCGCCACGAAATGGGCGTACTTCTCCATGTTCTCCTCGCTCCTAGCCATTATACTCTCAAAGTCGGCCTTGACCTTGAAGAATTTCCTGTACTCCCTGTCGACGTTATAGAGGAGATAATAGAGGGAAGGGTCCCCTATGATGATGAGTTTTATATCCACGGGTATGGCCGAGGGTTTGAGGGTGGCGGTGGAGACGAGCTTGTACTGCTCCCAGACGTCCTCTATCTTCACCTCTTTGGTCTTAATCATCCTCTTGAGCGAGTCGTATACGAAGATGTTCTTCAGCATATCGAGGGCGTTTACAACGAGGTAACCGCCGTTGGCCCTGTGTATGGACCCGCCCTTGATCATCGTAAAGTCGGTGGTGGCAACCCCCATCTGCACCTTGTACTCAATCCTGCCGAAGAGGTTGTAATAGGTAGGGTTGGACTCGAATACGACGGGGGCCCCACCCGTGTCCCTGTTGCTCACAATCAGGTTCACCCTGTACCGTTCATAGGCCGGTTCCTGTTGCGGCAGGCTCAAGGGACCGAGCGCCAGAGGTATGGGCTCCTTGGGCTTGAAGTCATCGATATTCAGGAAGATGTCCTCTTTGACGACATTTATGAAGTCCACCACCTTGTCGAAATCCTTGAACTTGTCGAGGAGTTCGCTTATAAATGGGTTCACCACGTACTGGACCATCTCCCTGTCGAGGCCTGCTATCCTCTCGCGCGTCTCTTTCTCGATCCTGCGCGCCTCTCTAATCGCCTCGGAAAGCTTGTCCTGGAGGATCTTCATCTCCTCCTCCATGGCGGCCTTTTTTTCCCTCGGGAGTTTTTCGTACTCGGCCTGGCTGAGCGGCTTGCCGTCCTTGGACGGCACGACGGCAAGTCCGGCGGCCGTCTTTCTTACCATGACCCCTCTTTCAACAGCCGTCTTTTCGAGCCTTGAAAAGACCGCCTTGGTCCTCTCCTGTTGTCCGTCGAGTATCTCGTCCCGGTGGGTCTCGTAGTCCTTGCTCTCAAAGACCTTGGGGATATCCCTTTTGAGTGTCGCTATAAGTTCTTCCATCTCGCTTACAAAAAGGGCCCCTTTTCCCGAAGGGAGGTTTATCGCCGTGGGGCTGTCGGGGTTGGCGAAGTTGTAGACATAACACCAGTCGTCGGGCACGGGCGCTTCCTTTGCCTTCTCCTTGATAAAATTCATGACCGTTGTCTGCTTGCCCGTACCGCCCTCGCCAAGTACAAAGATATTGTAGTTGGTGTTGCGGATACCGAGACCGAACCCTATGGACTTAAGCGCCCTCTCCTGGCCGATTATCTCCTTGAGCGGCTGGAGTTCGGCGGTGGTCTTGAAGGAAAAGACTGACGGGTCACAACTGCAGGTCAACTCTTCGGTCTTCAACGGTTCGAATTTTGCCATGACACCCCCCTCAAAGAGATTCTTGAGTTATATTCGGAACAAATCAATGGACGTGGCCCCTCTCGCGGTGCGACAATTTCTCAAGCATAACGGTGCTGTCGCAGCCGAGACACTCGGCTTGTAAGGTAGTATAAAAGATATGATACCTCTCGGCAAGCATTTCATTCGCCTCCTTGAATATCTCCCCCATCCGCCGCCTCTCGGCGGGCTCGATGTCGATATGGGCGCTCAGGGCGTAGACGTTATTGCATATGCTCCACACGTGGAGCCTGTGCATGTTTGAAACCCCCTTGATGGAATTCAAATCCCTCACCACGTCGTTTATATCTATATCCTTGGGGACCCCCTCAAGCAGTATGTGCGACGCGTCTCTCAGGATATTGGCCACACCGTAGAAGATTATGGCGCCTATCATGAAACTTATTATGGGGTCGACTACATACCATCCCGTATAATATATGATTATCGCCGAGGCGATAACGCCCACCGAGGCGACGGCGTCTCCGAGGACATGGAGAAAGGCGCTTTTGATGTTCAAGTCGCTCGAGGCGAAGCGCCTGAGCCGAAGGGCCACGACCACGTTCACCACAAGGCCCACGAAGCCTATGGCGAGGGTCCCCATGCTCTCCACTGGCTGGGGGTTCATGACCCTGCCGTAGGCCTTGTAAAAGATAAAGAGAGTTATAATCAGGAGTGTAAAACTGTTTATGAAGGAGACGAAGACCTCCACCCTGTGCAACCCGAAGGTCCTCTTCCCCGTTGGCGGAAGCTCGGATATGTAGATGGCGACGAGGCTCAAGATAAGGGCGAAGGCGTCCATGAAGACGTGGAGGGAGTCGGACATGAGCGCAAGGCTGTTGAACATATAACCGCCGGCGAGCTCGGCTATGAAGATGACCCCTGTGAACGCTATGGAAAGGAGCAGCCTCCTCTTAAGAATACTGTCCCGGGAGGCGGGCGCCTCAATATTTTCTCTATCCACCGTCGACATTTAAGACAGAACCTCAGGGTATGATCCAGATACTTTCTTTTTTTAATAATACTCCGACAGACTCTCCGGTGGCAAGTGCTAAATCCCTTACCACGAAGTTGGGCAGTTCTATCTTCAAGAGCGCCCCACTTGTCTTTAAGAACATGATGTGCGTCGTGCCCCTTCCCGTGGTTGACACTATCTCGCCCTCCACGAGGTTCATGGGGCGGCCCCCCGTAAGCCCCTTGTCCTTCCTTATTACGGGTATCTCCTCGGGCCTTATGCAGAAGTCCACCTTCTGTCCGGTATTGAGATTAGCCATTTCCCGTCTCTCGGCCCGTATCTCGCCGAGGGCGCGGCTCTCGATAACAACATCACCGCCCTCAACGCCCTTCACAACGCCGCTGAAGATGTTACGCGAGCCCACGAACCTCGCGACGTTTCTTGTGGCCGGCCTGTAAAAGACATCTTCACGGCCCGCGAACTGCTCGACTTTCCCCTCGTTTATGACGGCGATGACGCCGCCGAGCATAAAGGCCTCTTCGAGGTCGTGGGTTACGAGTATGGTGGTTATGGGGAACCTCTCGTGTATCTTTAAAAGGTCGGCCCTCAATTTTTCCCTTACCTGATAGTCAAGCGCCGAAAAAGGCTCGTCGAGAAGGAGTATCCTCGGGCCCGCCGCGAGTGTCCTGGCCAAAGCGACCCTCTGGCGCTGGCCCCCCGAGAGCTCGGATGGGAACCTCCCTTCAAGGCCCTTTAGCCTCATTATGTCGAGAAGCTCCCCCACCCTCTCCTTAACGCCCGCGGCCTCAATTCCCTTAAGACCGTAGGAGATGTTGCGGGCCACCGTCATGTGGGGAAAGAGCGCGTAGTCCTGGAAGAGATATCCCACGCCCCTCTTCCTTATGGGCACGTCCACGCGCCCGGCGGAGTCGAAGATCTTTTTCCCGTCTATCTCGACCACCCCCTCGTCGGGGCGCTCGAGACCCGAGATCATCTTAAGGGTCAGGGACTTGCCAGCCCCTGAAGGGCCGAAGAGAACTGTCAGATCCTCGTCGAGGGTCAGGTCAACATCGAGGGAAAACTCCCTGAATTTTTTTTTCAAACTGAAAGAGAGACTCATCTTTGTCGCACCGGCCTTTCAATACAATAAATTAAAACTTCCCCCTCGTAAAGAGGCTCACAACGTAGAGTACCGAAAAAGAGAAGAGGGTGACTATGAGGACGAGCATATTGGCGGTAAAGTCGTCGCCCATCTGCACGGCGTCGTATATGGCTATGGGGAGGGTGCGCGTCAGGCCCGGTATGTTGCCCGCCACCATGAGTGTAGCGCCGAACTCTCCCGTGGCCCGGGCAAAGGCCATGACAGCGCCGGCCGCGATGCCCCTCCAGGCAAGCGGCAGGGTAATCGTCCACAATACGCCCAACTCCGTCCTTCCGAGGAGACGGGCCGCGTCCTCGAGCTCCCCGCTCACCTCTTCTATGGCGGCGCGGGCGGGCTTTACAAAAAGGGGCAGAGAAGAGATAAAGGCCGCCACCACCGCGCCCTTCCAGGTAAAGACCAACTGCACCCCGAAAACATCCTCGATGAACCTTCCCAGAAAACTCGAACGCCCGAAGGCGACGAGGAGGTAATAACCGAGTACCGTCGGGGGTATTACAAGGGGCTGCATTATGAGGACGTCGAGGGCGTTCTTGCCAAAAAAATCCTTCTTCGCCAGGACGAGGGCGAGAACCATCCCCAGCGCGGCCGTAATAAGCGTCGCCGTGAAAGAGACCTTGATAGTAAGGTATAAGGGAAAAAGGTTCATGGCAAAAAATATCCAAAGTTAAACTAACGTTATCGTGGCAGCATGAAACCTGACCTCTTCAAAACCGGCCTGCCTGCAGGGCCTTTGACGTAATCGATAAAATCCGAGGCCGTCGACTTGTGTTTCGACGCCGTAATGACCGCCACGGCCTGCTCTATCGCGTTATGCGCGGCCGGGCTGATGATAGTGTACGTAACCTCCGGCACATCCGCCACTGAAAGGGCGACAAGCCCCGCCGGGGCGTCGCCTGTCTGGACGAACCTCAAGGCCTGTCTCACGTTCTCCCCGTATACGAGTTTGGGCTTTACCCTCTCCCAGACCCCGGCGCTTTTCATCGCCTCCATCGCGGCCACCCCGTAAGGGGCGTGCAACGGGTTTGCTATGGCGATCCTCTTTACCCCAGGGCTCAAAAGGTCTTCAAGCGTTTTGACCCGGAGATTCGAGGCCCTGTTTACGGCGATCACGACCCTGCCCTCGGCGTAAACCCTTATGGAATCCGCCACTACGAATCCGCCCCTCTTGAGGTCATCGATATATTTGACGTTAGCGGAAAAAAAGACGTCAAAGGGCGCGCCCTGCTCTATCTGCCTCGTCAGAAGTCCAGATGAGCCGAAGGTAATCCTCACCCTCGTTCCAGTCTCCTTTTCAAAATTGGCGGCAATCTCCTTTAACGCAAAAGCGTTGGACGCGGCCGCCGCAACTGTCAATACCTCCCTCTCAGCGCCGTAAGCGGGGCTCATAAAGAAGAAGACAATGAAGACGAATAATAAAAATGTTACCGGACTTTTAAACATAATATCCCTGACGCGTTATAAGATTGGGGCCACGGCAAAAAAAAAGACCAGCCCATAGGAAAGGCCGGCCCGTGCAAAAAATTCTCCTTTCCAAATACGGGAGGCGTACCCGTTTCCAGTCACACCCTGTCGGCCGGGCTCCGTAGCGCCCGGCATGCGGGGCCTTAGGAGAATCGGCTCGGAGACATACTCTCTATTCAATTTTAAAAAATCTTAC
>BTQV01000010.1:0-19032 GCA_036986055.1 Thermodesulfobacteriota bacterium | reverse complement strand
GATGAGATTACAAGCGAGGGGATGGTGAGGTAAAGCAGTATATCCACCACGGAGGCGAGACTTATCTTCTTATAGGCGGCGAAGACGTATCCCAGGCCGATTACCGCGAATACGGGGAAGACGATGGAGAGTGTTTTTATAAGAACGGGCATAGAGCCATAGTAAGGGGCGGCGGAGAAGGTGGAAAAGGAGCGCTATTCCACCTCCACGAGGGTTTCATCGGGGTTGACGCTGTCGCCCACCTTGACGAGTATCTTTTTCACGGTGCCGCTTATGGGCGTATGCACCTCGTTCTCCATCTTCATCGCCTCGATGGTAAGGACCACGTCGCCCTCGGAGACGCTGTCTCCCACGGATACCTTTATGGACGTCACCTTGCCCGGTATGGGCGTGGTCACGTCGCCTTCTTTTTTTGCCTTGGGCCTGTAGGACTCGGCCATGGAGGGGGTCTCAATCTGGCCGGCCGTGGTGGGGATTACTTCGGAGAGGGTCTCTATCATCACCTCTTCAAGGCGGTTGTCCACGGTTACGAAGAAGGGCCTTTTGCCTTCCACCTTGTGTCCGGCCCCTGATATCTTTATCCTGTAGGGTTCGCCATGCACAGTGGCGATAAACTCGGTGGGGGCGAAATGCGCCGTGGGGGGCGCCTCCTCTTCCACGGCGGGCGCTTCGAGAGGCTCGGGTTCGAGGGTGCCGGCCTCTCTCTGCTCAAAGAACTCAAGGGCCACAGCGGGAAAAATGGCGTAACTGAGCACGTCATCGATAGACTGCGCTTTTCCGTCAAGCTCTCTCGTAAGGCGGTCTATCTCCGGTTCAAGGAGGTCGGCGGGCCTGCATGTAATGGGTTTTTCATCGCCTATGGCGAGTTTTCTCGCCTCCTCGTTCACCGGCCCCGGCGGTATGCCGTACATGTTCTTGAAATAACTCCGTGTCTCGCTAGTGATTACCTTGTACCTCTCGCCCGTTAAAACGTTCAGTGTCGCCTGCGTGCCCACGACCTGGCTCGAAGGCGTCACAAGGGGCGGGTAGCCCATATCCTTTCTCACCAGAGGTATCTCTTCAAGGACTTCGTTCATCTTATCAAGGGCGTTCTGCTCCCTCAACTGGTTGGCGAGGTTGGACATCATGCCGCCGGGAATCTGGACGACTAAAATCTTCGTGTTGATGGCGGTATGCTCGCTTTCGTACCTCTTGTACTTTTTCCTTATCTCCCTGAAGTGGTCCGCGATGTCGGAGACAAGGGCCAGGTCGATGCCCGTGTCATAGGGAGTGTCCCTGAAAGCGGCCACGAGGCTTTCCGTTGGCGGCTGAGACGTGCCAGAAGCGAGGCTTGATATGGCGGTGTCTATTATCTCGGCCCCCGCCTCTATGGCCTTCATGTAACTCATGGACGCGAGGCCCGAAGAGTCGTGGCAATGCATGTGAATCGGCAGGTCTATATTTTTCTTCAGCCTCGTCACGAGGTCGAAGGCGGCCCCCGGCGTCAGGAGTCCCGCCATATCCTTGACGCATATGGTGTCGGCTCCCATGGCCGCGAGTTTCTCGGCCATATCCACAAAACCCTCGTGGGTGTGGACCGGGCTCGTGGTGTAACAGATGGCGGCCTCCACCATGGCTCCCGACTCCTTTGCGGCCTTCACCGAGACCTCGAGGTTCCTCGTGTCGTTAAGGGCGTCGAATATCCTGAATACGTCTATGCCGTTTTTTGCGGCCCTTTCGACGAATTTTTTTACAACGTCGTCGGGGTAATGCCTGTAGCCCACAAGGTTTTGACCGCGGAGCAGCATCTGGAGCCTTGTATTGGGCAGCGCCTTACGGAGTTTCCTGAGCCTCTCCCAGGGGTCTTCTTTTAAGAACCTCAGGCACGAGTCGAATGTGGCGCCTCCCCATACCTCCAGGCTCCAGTACCCCACGCTGTCGAGAAGTCTGGCCATTTCCAGCATATCCTCGGTTCTCATGCGGGTGGCGAGCAGGCTCTGGTGCGCGTCACGGAGCACCGTGTCGGTAATGCGCACCCTCCGGGCCTTGCCGTTCTTTTTTTGATTGTTTTTTAGGCTGTTTTTTTCTTGAACCATTTTCTTAAAACCCCTTTCAAGGTTTGTTCTCAGGGAGTGTCCTTTGCCGCCGGCTACAGGCCGTGGTGCGCGGCAAGGGCGGCGGCTATGGCGGCCACGAGGTCCGACGGCTCGCCGTACTCCTTGTAGTCCATGAGTTCGGGCTTCCTGTCTATATATCCGGTATCGAAATTTCCGTCTATAAAATCCGCGTCCTTCATTATATTCTTAAGGAAGGGTATGGTCGTCTTTATGCCGCGTATCACAAACTCATCAAGTGAGCGCTGCATCCTCTTTACCGTCTCATTCCATGTGGTGCCCCTGGCTATGAGCTTGACGATGAGGGAGTCGTAATGGCCTGGAATTATAAAGTCCCTGTAAATGGAGCCGTCTATCCGTACCCCGATACCTCCAGGGGAGTAATAGGCGGTTACCCTGCCGAAGCTCGGCATAAAATTCCTCTTGGGGTCTTCGGCGCAGATGCGGCATTCCATGGCGTAGCCCGTTATCCTTACATCGTCCTGCGTGAACCCCAGGGGCTTGCCCGCGGCTATCTCAATCTGTTTTTTTACAAGGTCGATCCCCGTGGTCTCCTCGGTTACGGGGTGCTCCACCTGGAGCCTCGTGTTCATCTCGAGGAAATAAAAATTTCTTTCTTCATCGACAAGGAACTCCACAGTGCCGGCGTTGGTGTAGTCGGCGGCGCGGGCCGCCTTTATGGCCGCCTCGCCCATGGCCTTGCGCAGGTCCTCGTCGAGGATGAGCGACGGGGTTATCTCCACGAGTTTCTGGTGTCTGCGTTGAATTGAGCAGTCACGCTCACCGAGATGAACGGTGTTGCCGAATTTGTCGGCGAGTATCTGAAACTCTATATGGTGCGGCTTCTCGATGAATTTTTCAAGGAAGACCTCGCTCACGCCGAAGGCGGCCTGGGACTCCTTTTTGGCCGTATCAAAGGCCTTCCTGAGCTCGGTCTCGCTCATCGCCACCCTTAAACCCCTTCCGCCGCCGCCCCCCGATGCCTTGATCATTACGGGGTAACCAATCTTGCCGGCGAAGCTGACCGCCTCGTCAACGCTCTCAAGTGTATGGTCAGTCCCGGGAAGCACGGGCACGTTCGCCTTCTTCATCATCTCCCTGGCCCTTACCTTGTCGCCCATGCACGATATCGTCTCTGAAGGGGGCCCTATGAAGGTTATGCCCACCTTTTCGCAGAGGAGCGGGAACCTGGGGTTTTCCGAGAGAAAACCGTAGCCCGGGTGTATGGCGTCGACGCCTATCCTTTCTGCGAGGTCCAGAATGAGGTGGATATTCAGATACCCCTTGATAGGGCCCGGCCCTACAAGATAGGCCTCGTCGGCCTTCTTCACGTAAAGCGAGGTGGCGTCCTCTTCCGAGTATATCGCCACTGTGGGGATATCGAGCTCCTTGCAGGCGCGGATTATCCTTGAGGCTATCTCGCCTCTATTTGCGACAAGTAGTTTTTTAAACATAATTCCTTTTTAGAATAAGACATTTAGCCAGTATTACAGCGATTTGTCAAGGAAATAACCTTTTTCAGCCCCTATGGTGCGGGTCTCAATGGACGGTCTTTTCAGCGGTCCCTCCGGCGTTTTCACTTATAAAACTCACGGCCCTGGCAAGCCTTTTGAGCACAAGGTCCCTGCCCATGGCGACGATGGTCTCGAAAATGCCGGGTGAGATAGTCGTGCCTGTGAGAGCGACCCTTACGGGCTGGGCGAGTTTGCCGAGTTTAAGCCCCTTTTCAGCAAGTATTTCAGAGAAGACACCCTCTACGGCGTCCTCGGTGAAGGCGTCGAGGGCCGCGAGCCTTTTAATCAGGTCTTCAAAGAGCGCGGCCCTGTCGGCTGTAAGGAATTTACGTGCCGCTTTTTCATCGTAACTTATCTCCTCTTTAAAGAAAAAGAGAGAGGACTCGGCCATTTCCTTCAGGGTCTTTGCCCTCTCCTGCAGGGTCTTTATCACGGCCGGGACCCTCGGGTCCCCGGAAGCGTCGACGCCGAGGCCTTTTAACTGTGCGAGATAGGCTTCTTTCAAATCTCCGGGCGTTGATTCCTTTATGTAGTGCTGGTTCAGCCAGAGGAGTTTCTCCGGGTTGAAGACGCCCGAGGACTTGCCCACGCTCTCGAGTGTGAACTTCTCTATCAACTCCTCCAGGGAAAAGACCTCCTCGTCGCCTGAGGACCAGCCGAGCCTCGCGAGATAATTTACAAGGGCGTGGGGCAGTATGCCCATATCCCTGTATGCCGTGACCGACGCGGCCCCGTGGCGTTTGCTGAGCCGGGTCCTGTCGGAGCCCAGTATCATGGGCAGATGGGCAAAGGCCGGCACCTCGTAGGAGAGCGCCCTGTACAGGAGTATCTGCTTGGGCGTGTTGTTTATATGGTCGTCTCCCCTTATTACATGGGTTATCTTCATGGCGGTGTCGTCTACCACCACGGAGAGGTTGTATGTGGGCGTGGAATCGCTTCTCAGGAGCACGAAGTCCTCTATGGTGGAGTTGTCAAAGGAGATTTTCCCTTTAATCAGATCCCTGAAAGAAGTCGTCCCTTGGGGGACCTTGAACCTCACGGCAAAGGGCTGGTCCGGCCTGTCGCCTCTGTCCCTGCACCTCCTGTCATACATGGGGGGGCGGCCTTCTTTTAACGCCCGAGTTCTGCGCTCCTCGAGTTCCTCGGGCGTGCAGTAGCACCTGTAGGCAAGACCTCTGTCGAGGAGCTTTTTCGCCTCTTCCCTGTGGAGGTCAAAGAGGCTGCTCTGGAAAAAAGGCCCCTCGTCCCAGTTGAGTCCGAGCCAGCGCATACCTTCGAGTATGCCCTGAACCGATTCTTCGGTGGACCTCTGTACGTCGGAGTCTTCTATTCTCAGTAAGAATTTGCCGCCTGCGTGCCTGGCGTAGAGGTAGTTGAAGAGCGCTGTCCTTGCGCCCCCTATATGGAGGTACCCTGTGGGGCTCGGCGCGAAGCGCGTCCTTACAGTCAATTTTTTATTGTCTCCCTTATGTGCCCTTGCGGGAAGTTTCTTGCCGGGGCAAGGTCTTTTCACGCCCCGGCCCGGTTCAAGACAACGCGTGTCAGCTTATTGTGAAACCGGCGTAACCCACGACGTGGTCGAAGTCGCCGCTCGTCTCGGCGGAAGTGGCGTATTTGACGAGTTCGGCCTTTTTAGCCCCCAGGTCCCTTGCGGCGGCAAGCGTTATTGCCGCCGGCAGCACGCCGCACATGGTGATGCCCCTCGAAGATGTGACCTCGAGGAGCCCCAATGCGTCGAGGCCTTTAATCATCTCAATGGCGAACCCGTCCTTTTCTCTCGTTACCTCGTCCGATTCGTAATGGTTCATGTCTGAACTCACGACGATGAGGATGTCTTTTTCATACCCCGAGATAACCCTCGAGAGCGCCGCGCCCATCTCACGGCATTGCTCGTAGCCGGCCTGCATTATTGTAATGGGAACGATACTTACGGACCTGTTGAGATAATACAGGAAGGGGAGCTGGACCTCGAGGGAGTGCTCGCCGAGGTGGGCGGCCATATCCGGGGAAAAGAGGTCCGAAGAGCCGGCAACCCCGGCCGCGAGTACTTCGTTTATCCTGACCACCCCTGTGGGAATCTCCCATTCGCCCTCTGTCATTACTGAAACCATTTTGCCAAGGCCCGTGTGGTTCGGGCCTATGAGTATTATATCGTCGGGTATTTCAACGGCCGAGTAGACGGCGCCCGCCACATGGCCGGAGTATATATATCCGGCATGGGGTGAGATTACGGCCCTGGCCTTTATCTTCGTAACGTCGGCCGGTAAGAACCCCCTGACCGCTTCTTCGAGGTCCCCGGCGTTTCCGGGGTAAAATTGACCTGCCACGCAGGCCTTTCGTATCGTCATAACAAAAACCTTCTCTTGACGGTTTATGGATTAAGCCGTTTTTTTTGGCGGCAAGCCTGGACGCACGCGGCAAAGCACGTGCCGCCGGATAAAAAAACTTTAGTCCCGGTTCGGATGAGAAATTTTATCAAATGGGGTTATGATTGTAAAGGCGCAAGGTTCGGCGCCTGCCTTGTCCGGGACAAGGGGCACTCAAAGTGCTGACTCGATGCGCGTAATTGTGATATCATTTGTGTGAAGAATTCAAGGAGGTTTGTTTATTTCATGAAGAAAGACTTGCTCATATTCGACCTCGACGGCACGCTCATAGATTCCGGCGATGACATAGCCACGGCCGCCAACATGACGCTTGCGGCCATGGGCCATGAGGCCCGGTCCATAGAGGCGATAAAGGAAAATATCGGCTGGGGCGTAAGGATGCTCCTCGAAGGGCTCATGCCGGGGGAGGGGGACGACAGGATACTTGAGGCGAGGAAAAAATTCCTCTCTTTTTACGGCGAGCACTTGACCGATGAGACTTATATCTATCCGGGGGTCGTGGAGACTCTCTCATATTTCAGGGAGAGCGGCAAGACAATGGCCGTCGTTACCAATAAACCCGAGGGGCTTAGCCGCAGGATACTCGACGAACTGTCCCTCAAAGATTTTTTTATGATGCTCATAGGCGGTGATACCCTTGAGAACAGAAAGCCGCACCCCGAACCTCTTGAGAAGGTCATGGCCGTTTCGGGTTTCAGCCCCCCGGAGACCGCCTTCGTGGGCGACAGCCCCGTGGACTCTGAAACCGGGACCAAGGCCGGCGTCTTTACCATAGGAGTCTCTTACGGTTTCAGGGATGTGAAGGAGCTTGAGTCGGCCGGGTTTGGCATTATAATCGACCGGTTCTCCGAACTACGGGCCCTTTTAGGATAAAGGTCTTAACGCCGTTAAAAAGAAGGAGAGGGTTTTGTTGGAAAATCTTTGAAATAAAACCTTGTTCATGGTATAGAACAACTCCTTGAACTATTTGTTTTTTCTTGAGAAATTTCAGTTTTCGCACTAAGGTCTTGTATTTATGGCACTTTGGGTGGTAAAATCAAAGTCTTACGCGCAGGACTAACCGAAGAGGCAGGGTTACTTTGCCGTGCGAAAAAAGGTTAAAAAAGAAGACCGGTTAAAAGAATTTCTCGCCGAGGCGGAAGAGATTCTTACTTCCATGGAAAAAGACCTGCTCAAGTTCTCCAAGGGCGTCAAGGCCGGCATCATTGACCCCGCCATCCTCAACAATAACTTCCGCTCAGCCCACACGCTCAAAGGCGTCTCCGAAATATTCGAATTCAAGTCCATAACAGAGTTGAGCCATGCCCTTGAAGACAAACTCGACCTGCTGAGGCTCGGCCGCATTCCTTTTACGCAAGAACTCCTCGCCGCCTTAATGGACGCCCACGGGCTTCTCGTTAAGATAGTCGCCACGGGCGGCAAGAAAGATTTCACAGACGAGGTGAAGTCCATCAAGAAGATACTCGCCGGGTGTTTCGAGAAGAAGAGGCCCGCCGGCAAGGGCCGTATTGACAAGGAGATAATGTCGGTCCTCACCGAGTTTGAGGAATACAGGCTCAGGGAAAACCTTAAGCAGGGAAAGAATATCTTTCTGGTGAACGTGAGTTTCCCCGTTACAAGCTTCGACAAGGGGTATCTCGCCTTCACGGAGACTCTCGGCAGGGAGGCCGAAATAATAGCCACATTGCCGTCTTCCATTGCTGACGCGGAGAATCTTTTTTTCGACGTCCTCGCGGGCACCTACAAGGAAAAAGGGTATATCTGGGACCTTCTCAAGGGTTTTCCCGGGGTGCGCATCAGTCTGCCGGGCAGGACCGAAGCCCCAGAGGAGACGGAAAAGTCCGGTGAAAAGACTCAGGCACATGCGGGAGCCTGCGCGCCGGCCCTTCATATGGAGTCCCTTAGAAGGACTTCCAACAGCGTCAGGGTCAATATCGAAAAGATAGATTATATCATGGACGTTGTGAGCGAACTGGGCCTGCTTCATTCGAGCCTCAAGAGGCTGTGCGACGAACTCAAGGCCGAAAAAACCTTCACCCCCTGCCTCTGCGACCTCTCAAAGATAGAAACGGACCTCGGTAGAAAATTCCTGGACCTGCGCGAAAGCGTCCTTGATGTAAGGATGGTGCCCGTGGGAAGGCTCTTCTCGAGGTTCGAGACATTCATGCAAAGGGTGGCGATGGAGACCAATAAGACTATACGGATGGTTACCAACGGAGCCGAGACCGAGATAGACAAGTTCATAATAGAGGAACTCGCCGACCCGCTCATGCACATCGTGAGGAACGTTATAGACCACGGTATAGAGCCGCCTGATACAAGGGTGAAGATGGGAAAGAACCGCGAGGGGGCCATAACGCTCAGCGCCTACCAGAGGGGCAGGCATGTGGTCGTGGAGATTAAGGACGACGGCGCCGGCATCGACGAAGAGGCCGTATGCCGCAAGGCGGTCCAGAAGGGTCTGATAAGCTCCGGGGCGGCCAGGGCCCTGTCGAGGCAGGAAAAACTGGAATTGATCTTCATGCCCGGGTTCACCATGACCGATGTGGTGAGCATAACGTCGGGCAGGGGCGTGGGTCTTGACGTTGTAAGGGAGAATATTACAAGGCTCTGCGGCGTTATAGAGGTTGACACGGTGAAAGGCAAGGGGACACGGTTCATCCTGACCATACCCGTCACCCAGGCTATAGTCAAGGCCCTTATAGTAGAGGACTCAAGGGAGCGTTACGCCTTGCCGCTCAGTTCCGTATCCAGGATAGTGGAGCTCGATATCCGCAAGGACTTAAGGGGCGGTATCGTCGCCCTCGATGACTGCGAACTGCCTTCGGTGAGGCTCTCAAGGTTCTTCGGAAAGGCCTCCGTCCCCAACGGCGACACTTATTACGGTGTAGTAGCCGGGTTCGCATCGAACAATTTTTGCATAATTGTCGACAAACTTGTTGAGGAAGTCGAGGTCGTGATAAAGCCTCTTCCCGAGATACTCAAAGTGCCCGGCATCGCCGGCGCCACTGAGACGTGCGGCAAGGAGATGGTACTTGTGCTCGATATAATGGGCATGCTTGACAGAATTGTCTATGAGAGAGAGAATTTTGCTCCCGTTGAACGGATCGTCTAAGACTTGATTTGAAAGATTCCTTCTCTATGCAATCCATTTCAAGCCGCCCGTAACCTCCCAGTTTACAGATGCCTCTAAAAGAAGATCCCATCGCAAAAATAAAGTTGAAGCGCAAGACCCTTAAATACAGGCATTTGAGATGCCAGAGGCTGATTGTGCCTTCAGTTCAGCGGGCATATTGCCGGAGTAGTCCATGAACGAGGTAATCTCCTTTTTCCTCAACAACATGGAATACGCCTTCGGGACGAAAGACGGTTTCGAGGTGCTTAAGCCCGTAAAGTTCACAGGCGTCCCTTTAACGCCCAGGTTCATAAAGGGGATTTTTTCCGTCCGCGGCCAGTTGTTAACCCTTGTAGACCTTAAGAAACGGCTGGGGCTAAAGTCCTCAGGCAGACCCCTTGCGTCTTCACTGGTCCTTGTCGCGGGCGACGGCCACATGAGGGCGGGTTTTCTCGTTGACAAATTGGGGGGGGTAAAAGGCTACGATAGAAAGGACCTTACCCCGGCAAAAAAGGGAGACGGTTTTTTAAAGGGGATAGTTAAGTGCGGGGGCGGTCTCATAAGGGTCCTTGACATGGAAAAGGTCCTTACGTTCTGACATTTTTGCCGCTATTGTGCGGGGCGTGTCCATTATAAAATCTAATTGCCGCGCTTCAGGTTTTATGTTAAAATTTAAGATTAATAAAAGACCGTCAATTTGTCCCGGCCCTTTGACGAGAGACCGCCTGAAAGACACAAGGAAGCCTTGAAAAGAAAAGCCGAAACCCCCCTTAAAAAGACCGGCGCCTTTACACGCCGAGCATTTATATCGTTCTTGCTTCTTTTTTTCCTCCTCTTGTCCGCCTGCACGGCGTCGAAGCAGGAAGTGAAGTCCTACAGGAGCGCCGAGGAGATGTATGGTGCGGCCCTCAAAGAATACTTCGAGGTGAAGTACGACTTGGCCGAGCAGACGCTCAAGGATTTGATCGAGCGGTATCCCCTTACGAGATATTCCCTCGACGGGGAAATTCTTCTCGCCGATATCCTCTACGCCGGTCAAAAATATGACGAGGCACGGGCCTATTACACCAATTTCGTCGTCCTCCATCCGGGCAACCCCAGGGCTTCCTACGCCCTCTTTCAAAAGGGTATGTGCTATTTCAGGACAGTACTTACCATAGACCGCGACCAGGTATCGACGAGAAAGGCGCTTTTTACCTTCCGGGACCTCGTAAGAGAGTACCCGGACTCACCGTATACGCAAAGGGCCGAAGAGCTTATAGGCTTTCTGAAGAGGAGGCTTGCGGAGAAGGAGTTTTATGTAGGGCGTTTTTACTTCAAGAACAAGAACTACAAGGGCGCCCTCACAAGGTTCAGGGAGATACTTAAAGAGTTTTCAGACGCGGGCATAACCGATGAGACCCTCTACTACATAGGCGAATCCTACAGAAGGCTCGGCGAAGAGAAACTCGCCCGCGAGGCCTTTACAACCCTCATAAAGGATTATCCCGAAAGCCCTTATATAAAGGATGCGATTAAGAGGCTCGACGGATAAACCATACCCGTAAATCAATACCCCCGCCAAAAACTACACACCCTGCAAATTTAACGGAACGATTATTTTAAGGAGGTGAGAGATTACGGCTTTTCCGACGCCATCTCCTCAACCACCCCGTAGGCCCCTTCGAGCGTGGCGGCTAACTTTGCCGGGTCTCCCCCGCCTGCCTGCGCCAGGTCCGGCTTTCCTCCGCCCCTGCCGCCGAAGAGCGGTGAAAGCCTCTTTACTATGGCCCCGGCGCTGAACCTCTTTGTAAGGTCTTTTGTCACTGCGGCTATGAGGACGGCCTTGCCGTCGGCGGAGCCTCCGAGAACCACTATGCCGGAGCCGAGTTTCCGCCTCAGATTATCCGCCATCTCGCGCAGTTGCTTCGGGTCCGCCGTCTCTACCTTCGAGGCTATCACTTTTATATCGTTGACCTCTCGCGCCGACGCGGCCAGGTCAGTGGCCGCGCCCTTGAGTCTCTGGGCCTTGAGTTTCTCTATCTCTCTTTCAAGGTCCCGTTGACGCTCCATGAGTTTTTTTATCTTTTCCGCAACTCCTTCAAGGGGGACCTTCAAAATCTCTGAGCTGTCTCTAAGGGCCGATTCATACCCTTCCACCTTTTCGAGCGCCTTTAACCCTGTAACCGCCTCTATCCTCCTTACACCGGCGGCCACTGAACTCTCGCCGATTATCTTTATGAGCCCGATGTCGCCCGTTCTCCTTACATGGGTGCCGCCGCAGAGCTCCTTGCTAACGCCCGGGACCTGGACGAGGCGCACAATGCCGGAGTATTTTTCCCCGAAGAAGGCGAGGGCGCCGGCCTCAATGGCCTCCTGGTAGGCCATCTCATCGGTCTGGACCTCGATGTTGTCAAGGACCACGGCGTTGGCCTCCTCCTCGATCTTAAGGAGGTCGCTGTAACCGAGGGCGTGGAAGTGGTTGAAGTCGAAACGGAAGTTTTCTGAGCCAACGAAAGACCCGGACTGGCGCACGTGCTCTCCGAGGGTCTTTCTAAGTATGGCGTGAATGATATGGGTGGCTGTGTGGTTACGCCGTATCGCCGCCCTCCGTTCAATGTCGGGAACGAGCTCTACGTGGTCCTGTGTCTTTATCTCGCCCTTTTTTATTTCGCAATGGTGGACTGTGAGGCCGCTTAACGGCCTTTTCGTGTCCGTAACAAGGATCTCAATGTCCTTTGAGATGATAATGCCCCTGTCGCCGGCCTGCCCGCCCGATTCGCCGTAAAAGGGCGTCTCCTCTGTAATAACTTCGACTACGTCGCCGGGCCCGGCCGAGTCGACGACTTTTGCGTCCTTTATTATGCACAGGACCCTCGAAGAGGCCGCGTCCACATGGTAGCCGGTAAACCTTGATTTGAGGCCGTCCCTTGCGAGTGTTTTGTACAACCCCTCGCCGCCGCCTACTTCGCCGCCCTTCCAGGCACGCCGCGCCTGGGCTCTCTGGCTCTCCATAAACTTTGAAAAACCTTCTTCGTCCACAGTGAGCCCCTCTCTCTTCACTATGTCCGCGGTAAGGTCGAGTGGAAAGCCGAAGGTGTCGTAGAGTTTGAAGGCGAACTCGCCGGGTATGACCTTTTTCTTCTCTTTTTCAAGGCGCCTTACCGTACCTTCGAGGAGTTCGAGGCCACGCTCAAGGGTCTCGAAGAAGCGCTCCTCCTCGCCCTTTGTGGCCTCTCTTATAAGGTCGGAGGCGCGTCTCAACTCAGGATAGACGCCGCCCATAATCTCAAGGACCTTTTCATTGACCTTGTACATGAAGGGTTCATGGAGCCCCAGGAACCTGCCGTGGCGCACGCCCCTCCTTATTATCCTTCTAAGGACGTAGTTTCTCCCCACGTTGCCCGGGAGAACGCCGTCGGCTATGAGGAAGGATACGGCGCGGCAGTGGTCGGCCACGGCCCTTATTGAAATATCCTTCTCATGGTCCGTGCCGTACCTGACGGACGTTATCTTCTCGATAAGATTGATAATGGGTGTGAAGAGGTCGGTGTCGTAATTTGATTTCTTGGACTGCATGACGGCCGAGAGCCTCTCAAGCCCCATGCCCGTGTCTATGGAGGGTTTGGGCAGGGGGGTGAGTTTGCCCTCCGCGTCCCTGTTGAACTGCATGAAGACGAGGTTCCATATCTCCAGATAACGGTCACAGTCGCAGCCCACTGCGCACTGCGCACTGCCGCACCCGGCTTCGGCCCCCTGATCTATGAGTATCTCGGAGCAGGGGCCGCAGGGGCCCACTTCTCCCATGGACCAGAAGTTGTCCTTTGCCCCCATCCTTACGACGCGCTCCTTGGGGAGCCCTATATTATCCAGCCATATCTTTTCGGCCTCATCGTCGTCCTCATAGACGGTTGCCCAGAGTTTGCCCCCATCGAGGCCCAATTCTCTCGTCAGGAAATCCCAGGCGTACTCAACGGCTGTCTCCTTGAAATAATCCCCGAAGGAAAAATTCCCCAGCATCTCGAAGAAGGTATGATGGCGGGCCGTCACGCCGACGTTTTCCAGGTCGTTGTGCTTGCCCCCGGCCCTCACGCATTTCTGACAGGTAGCCGCCCTCTTGTAGTCCCTTTTTTCGTCTTCCAGAAATACCCCTTTGAACTGGACCATGCCCGCGTTTGTAAAGAGGAGGGTAGGGTCCTGCTCGGGCACGAGGGGCGAGGAGGGGACTATTCTATGGCCCCTCTCGGCGAAATAATCGAGGAATTTTTTTCTTATCTCAGCGGAATCCATGGGAAAATTATATCATTTCTTGATGGGGTGAGGCGTCTTTTTTTAATAATTGTCTCTTCCGGATTTGCGGAAAATGGCTAAGGGTTGTCACTGTCTTGTCCGTGCTTCAATCCCCCGACGACCTTTAATATGAGGGGGGTTGAAAAGCCGCGCGCCTTCAGGTGCCTTATGGCCCTGTCCAGGTCTTTTCTGTCCGGGCCCGTAAGTGTGGCCCCGCTCTTCCTGGCCCATTTGCTGAAGGCCCTTTGAGCGGCATTGCTTTCGTCCTCACCATCGAACTGCGAGAGGACCTTTCCGGCTATTTCACGGGAAACCCCCTTGACGCGCAGTTCCGCGGCAATCTTCGCTGGCCCCCAGTTTTTGTTCCTGAGCCTTGTTGAGGCGAGCATGGAGGCGAACCTCTCGTCGTTAACAAGGCCGGTCTCGATAAGGCCGGCTACGACGCGGTCCGTCTCTTCATCTCCGAACCCCTTGTCAATGAGCCTGTCTCTCACTTCTTTTACGCTCCTCTCCCTGTAGGAGAGGAATCTCAAGGCCGTGGCATAGGCGTTGCCGGGCTCTCTTTTGTTATGGGACATAAAATTTTCCGGCTTTTTTTAAAGAACAGGCCCGCCCGTTAAACAAAAAGCCCCTTGTCCTCGAGCCCTCTTGAGGCGGGGCGCTAAAAACGCTCTATGTCCTCGGTGGGGATGCTTTTTTCTTTTTCCTCGCGGCTGTCAAAGTCCTGCCAGCTCATGTCGCTCGTGGCCGTTACCCCCTGGACCTTCAACTCAAAGTCCGCCGGGTTTGAGGATTGTCTCTTGGCCTCGTCATAGGATATAAGACCCGCGTTCAACAGAGAGAGGAGGGACTGGTCAAAGGTCTGCATGCCGTAGGTGGAGTGCCCCTTGGATATGGCGTCGAGTATCTCCTTGGTCTTGTCCTTGTCCTCTATGCACTCCCTTATCCGTGCCGTGGATATGAGCACCTCTACGGCGGGGACCCGGCCCTCTCCGTCCTTTCTCGGCAGGAGCCTCTGCGAGATTATGGCCTTCACCACGCTTGCGAGCTGGATGCGAATTTGTTTTTGCTGATAGGGGGGGAACATGGTTATTATTCTGTTAATCGTCTCAACGGCGTCCACGGTATGCAGGGTCGAGAGGACGAGGTGTCCCGTCTCCGCGGCCGTAAGGGCCGTCTCTATAGTCTCAAGGTCCCTCATCTCGCCAACCATTATTATGTCCGGGTCCTGCCTGAGCGCGCCCCTTAAGGCCTCGGAAAAGTCGATGGCATCGAAGCCTATCTCCCTCTGGTTGATTATGCAGTATTTGTCCCTGTGGAGAAACTCTATGGGGTCTTCAATGGAGATGATGTGCCCCGACCTCTGCTTGTTTATGCAGTCTACCAGGGCGGCGAGTGTGGTGGATTTGCCGCTCCCCGTAACGCCCGTAACGAGCACAAGCCCTCGCATCTCTTCGGCGATTTTCTTGAAGACCACCGGAAGGTTGAGTTCCTCGAAAGAGAGTATCTTGAAGGGTATCACACGAAGGACTATACCCACGGCGCCGCGCTGCCTGAAGATGTTCACCCTGAACCTTCCGAGCCCGGGGATGCTGTAGGCCATGTCCACTTGATGGTACTTTTTAAAGGTCTCCTTCTGGGCGTTGTTCATGATGTCGAGGGCGGTCTTCGCCACGTCGTCGGGGGTGAGTTTCTCGTGGCTTTTGATTGACTCAAGGGAGCCGTTTATCCTCATTATGGGCGGAACCCCCGCCTTGATGTGGACGTCGGACGCCCTTTTTGTAACGGCCGTGCTTAAAATCTCCGTGAGGTCAAAACCCGCCATATGCTATTCCTCTACATTCTTTACGTTGTAGTGTTTCAGAATTTTTTTCTCTATCTCATCGGCCTTGTCAAGGTTCTCCTTGAGGAACATACGCGCCGATTCCTTGCCCTGACCCAGGCGTTCTCCGTTGTAAGAGTACCATGACCCGCTCTTTTCAACAATATTAGCGTCGGAGCCGAGGTCCAGCAGGTCGCCTTCCCGCGAGATGCCCTCGTTAAAGAGTATGTCGAATTCGGCGATCTTGAAGGGCGGGGCGAGTTTGTTTTTGACCACCTTGACGCGGATCCTGTTGCCTATGATCGATTCGCCCTGTTTTATGGAGCCAATCCTCCTGATGTCGAGCCGCATGGTGGCATAGAATTTGAGGGCGTTGCCGCCTGTGGTCGTCTCGGGGTTTCCGAAGAAGACGCCTATCTTGTGCCTTATCTGGTTTATGAATATAACGCAGGTGTTGGACTTGCTTATGGTGGAGGTGAGTTTCCTAAGGGCCTGGCTCATGAGACGCGCCTGAAGGCCCATGTGAGAGTCGCCCATGTCGCCCTCGAGCTCCGCCCTGGGCACGAGGGCCGCCACCGAGTCGATTACTATAAGGTCCACTGCGCCGCTCCTTATGAGGAGGTCCGTTATCTCAAGGGCCTGCTCCCCCGTATCGGGCTGGGAGAGGAGAAGGTCATCAGTGTTCACCCCCAGCATCTTCGCGTATCCCATGTCCAGGGCGTGCTCCGCGTCCACGAAGGCCACGTCGCCGCCGCTCTTTTGCGCCTCGGCGGCTATATGGAGGGCAAGAGTTGTCTTTCCCGATGACTCGGGCCCGAATATCTCCAGGACCCTGCCTCTTGGGACCCCGCCTATGCCCAGCGCTATGTCCAGGGAAGGCGAACCCGTGGAGATCGTCCCCACGTCCACGGCCACCCTGTCCTTGCCGAGCCGCATTATGGACCCTTTGCCGAATTGCTTCTCGATCTGGCTTATGGCAAGTTCTATGGCCTTGCCCTTGTTCGTTGAAACCGAGTTTGCCATATATACGACCTCCTTGTATTTCTTACAGAATATAGCTTTTTAAGATATGACTTTAGTCCCTTTTCCGTCCCTTCGGGCGAAAGGCGGGCCCGCTTAAGCGAGGCCGAACCTCCTTAGCTCCGAATATTCGGCGCCCGACGGGGTAAGTTTGCTCCTGAAGAGTATGAAAGAGTCTACCGTGAATTCAATATTTATATCATGCCTGAGTTTTATTGCAAGTGCCCCCAGGGCCCTGCCGTCGGCCGGGTTCCGGATTCTCGCGAGCGTCAGGTGAGGGTGAAAGGCGCGCTTTTCCTTCTCAAAGCCCAGCCCCGCGAGTGTTTCGTCTATCTTTTTTTGAAGTTCCACGGCCTCCTCTCCACCCTCAAGGCCGAGCCACAGGACCCTGGGGTTGGCTATGTTGGGAAAACCGCCCAATTTACCCGTAGAAAGACTGAAAGGCCTTATGCCAGAGGCGGCCTTCTCAAGGGCTTCGCCGATTTGGTCAATCCTTGTTTCGTCGACTTCACCGAGGAATTTAAGAGTCAGGTGTATGTTGGAGGGGTTCACCCAGGAGACCCTCTTGTTAAAATCCTTCTTCAACCCGGCCTGAAGCTTGCGTAACTCGTCGATAAGTTTTTCCGGGAGTTTGATGGCTACGAATATCCTTATGGCTTAAATCCTTTCGGGCTCAAGAGCCGGCGGAAAGTGATGGTACAATCTTCACGCTCCAAGGGCCTCAAGGAGCATGAGGACGGCCTCACGGGCCGATTTTTTCTTGACTTCCAGCCTCTTTCCTTTAAAGAGGAATTTTTTTACGATTATTTTTTGAGACTTGCCCCTGCCTGTTATGACCGCTATATATACCGTGCCAACGGGTTTTCGGGCCGTGCCGCCTGCGGGCCCTGCTATGCCTGTTATGGCGACGGCGGCCGAGCTTTTAAGGCGCTTACGCACACCCTCTGCCATCTCCCCGGCCGTTTGCCGCGAAACGGCGCCGTATCTTTCAAGGGTCTCGTCGCTTACGTTTAAGAGGTTTTTTTTTACCTCGTTACTGTAGGCTATAACCCCGCCTGAAAAATAATCCGAACTTCCGGCAACGTCGGTTATAAGGCTCGAAAGCAACCCCCCCGTACAGGACTCCGCCGTGGCCAGGGTCATCCCCCGCTCCTTTAAAATACCCGCCAAGAGGACAAAGGGATTTTCCCCCGCCATAAAACACCCGCCAATATGATAGAGGGATTTTTTCCCGTTAAACCCCCAACAACAGGATAACGGGACCCCTCCCTTTTATATTCCAGTCAGAAGACCGAGGATTATACGGACGCCTATGTTCGCCAGGACCCCGGCCGCGATGTCGTCGAGGACGACGCCGAGCCCGCCCTTGAAACCCTTCTCAATGGTAGATATGGGCGGCGGCTTAAGGATATCAAAAAACCTGAAAAGAATAAACACCAATATCGCGTTGAAGGCTGTAAAGGGGATGAGGAAAAAGGCCACAAGGACCCCGGCGACTTCGTCGCAGACTACGGATCCGGGGTCGGGGGAACGAAAGATTTTTACGGCCCGTGATGATACGTATACAGAGGCTATGAAGACGACGATAATTAAAGCGGCCTGTATGTAGGGTCCTGCGCCGCGGGTGAGGTACGCTATCAATATCCCCCAGAGCGTGCCTATGGTGCCGGGCATGACGGGGCTGAACCCCACGTACGCGCCCGTGGCGAGAAAGGTGATAACGGCGTCGGCGGTCCTGTTCCTGGCCATAAAATCCCTTTTAGAAGATAAACCTTCTCATTCTTATGTTTATGAGGATGCCCGCCGAGACCATGGAGACCACGAGAAAAGAGCCGCCGTAACTGAGGAAGGGGAGCGGCACCCCCACTACCGGCAGAAGCCCCGATACCATTCCGAGGTTTATGACGGTGTGCCAGAAAAACATGGACGTAATGCCGAAGGCCATGAGGAAGCCGAACCTGTCCTTGCTCGACCCGGCCGTATTAAGGCCCTTGAGTATGAGGATGAGAAAGAGGGTTATGACAACGAGGGAGCCGATAAAGCCCCATTCCTCGGCGAGTATGGAGAATATGAAGTCCGTGTGGTTCTCGGGCAGGAACATGAGTTTGCCCTGGGTGCCCTTTAAAAACCCTTTGCCCAGAAACCCTCCCGAGCCAATGGCTATTTTACTCTGCAGGAGGTGGTACCCAGAGCCGAAGGGGTCGCCCTCGGGGTTCAAAAAGCCCGTGAGCCGCGCCTTCTGGTAATCCTTCAGCCCCAGCCATACGAAGGGGAGCATTACGGCGGAGGAGACGGCTATGGCCAGAAGGGTCCGCTTCCTTACGCCCACCACAAGGGTCACGGACCAGAATATCATCCATATTATTATGGCCGTGCCGAGATCGGGCTGCTTGGCTATAAGGAAGAAGGGTACGGCCATCATAAGGCCGGGAACTATAAGGTCCTTGAGCCCCAGGCCCCTTTGCTCAAAGGTCCTTGAACTGAAATACTTGGCGAGAATTACAATTAACGCGAGTTTCGCCACCTCCGAGGGCTGGACCGAAAAGACACCCAGGTCCAGCCACCTCGTAGCCCCGGCCGTTGATTTGCCAACGGCGAAGACCATCAGGAGGAGCACTATCGCGCCGCCGTAGAATAGATAGGCGAACCTTTCAAGGAGATAATAGTTGAAGATTATCGCAGGGGCCATAAAAAAGAGCCCGATGATCAGCCAGTAGAATTCCTTTTTGTAGAGGAGCGCCGAGCCCGTGTGCGCGGCGCTGTAGATAGACGCTACGCCCACGCAGCCGAGCGCCAGGGTTACAAAAAATAT
>BTQV01000009.1:0-19209 GCA_036986055.1 Thermodesulfobacteriota bacterium | reverse complement strand
AGAGATAAGGCGCGGCGTGGTGGTGGACAGGATGATCAAAAAAAAGACCGGGGAGTTTAAAAAACTCGCCGACCACACGGTTACAGATGAATACATGTTGAAGTACTACAAGAAGCACCTTAAAAAATTCGTGCAGCCAGAGAGCATACACCTGAGGGGAATACTTCTAAAGGTGGACCCCACCGCGAGGCAGAAGGTCTGGAACGATACGCGGAAAAAAATATTGAGTCTCGCCGAAGAGGCGAGAAAGGGCGCCGACTTCGCCGAGCTCGCGAAGAAATACTCCCAGGACCCCAACGCGGCCAATGGCGGCGATATGGGCTGGTCTCACAGAGGGAGCCTCCTGAAGCATATTGACGGCGCAATTTCGAAATTAAAGGTGGGCGAAATCAGCGCCCCCGTCTCCACCATATACGGATACCACATCTTTAAGCTCGAAGGGAGAAGACCGGAGAAGCAGAAAAAATTCTCCGAACTCAACAAGGCGACCTTAAAGACCGAGCTTGAAGAAAAGGAATTCAGAGAACTCTGGGAGAAATGGTTAAAAGGACTCAGAGACAGTGCGGAGATTGTATATCTCAGGAAATTTTAAAAACAAATCGATGGAAGGGTGTTGACGATGGCTGGTGGCTCTCTTTGTGGATACTTCACCGCACGCATGAGGCTCATGAAAGGCCCGTTTCTTATCATGGCCGCGGTAATGATGCTATGGGCCAATTCTTCGGAAGGGGGAAACCCCGGGGACCTGGTTTCGGGAAAAAAGATCTACCAGAAATACTGCCACTTCTGCCATGGCAGAAGTGGCATGGGCGACGGCCCCATAGGCATAGCCATAACCCCGAAACCCGTCGACTTTGTTCACGACAGAAAAAGGATGAGCAAACCAGACGAGAAACTCTTTGAGTCCATAACCAATGGCATACGCAAGGAGATAGGCGGAAAAGAGATGGCCATGCCGGCGTGGGGGGGGATACTGAGCGAAAAAGAACGTTGGGACGTGTTGAAATACGTAAGGGAACTCGAGCGCAAGGGCCTGGAGGCCGAAAAGAAGGCGGGAGGGAAATAACAGTTGATCTCTAATACCATAAGACCTGCGGGGTGCTGATGACATTAAAAATTGAACCGTTTAAAAAAACCCTGTTCATCATAGTCCTGTTGAGTATCCTCTCTGCCTCGGCGGCGCTGGCCTCACCCGATGATTACGACCCGGTAACGGGCGAGCCAAAGTGCATGAGCTGCCACAGGCCGGACAAAAAATATTCCATTGACTACACAAGGGAACCATCCTGCTTCTCATGCCACGGCCCCGGTTTGAGCGACAGGTACATAGATATAAACAACCGGTACCGCATTGAGGACCACGGCGGTAAAAACGCTCCCCAGATGTACGCGAAGGCGGCCAAAGAAACCGTTTCAACAAAAAAATCAAAAAAGAATACGGACATGGTCTATATCCCGGCCGGCGAGTTCACCATGGGCTCGGATGACTGGTGGCCCAAGGTACAACCCGAGCATAAAAGGAACCTCAAGGCTTTTTATATAGACAAGTTCGAGGTCACCAACGCGAGATACAAGGCCTTTGTGGACGCCACGGGAAAAGCCCCGCCGTTACACTGGCGCGATGGAAAGATACCGGAAGGACGCGCCAACCACCCCGTAACCTTTGTAAACTGGTTCGACGCCAAAGCCTTCTGCCAGTGGGATGGCAAGAGGCTCCCGAAAGAAGCGGAGTGGGAGAAGGCCGCGCGCGGCACCGACAAGAGGACATTTCCCTGGGGCGATAAATTTTACAAGGAAAAAGCAAACACCCCGCAGTACGGCCACGGCGATACGCTTCCAGTTGGAAGCTTTCCCGAAGGGGTAAGCCCCTACGGTGTATACGACATGGCGGGAAACGCCTGGGAATGGGTGGAAGAATGGCTCACGCCGTACCCCGGCAACACCCATCCTGACGAAAACTACGGCGAGAGGTTCAAGGTGCTCCGGGGGGGCTCATGGTACGACTGCACGTACTATAAATGCGGCATCAGCGCCCCGAGTTATAACAGGATATTTTTCAACCCCGGGTCAAGGAACAACAACTTCGGTTTCAGGTGCGCAAAGGACGGATAATCAGGGGACGCTCCCCTTATTCCATCCTCCCCGGACATACAAACAAATTAACTATCCGACTCTAAAAGGGGGTCTTTAAATGCCGGATTCTTCTTTCAGAAAAAAATTTTTCACAGGTCTCGGGATTATCTCTCTGCTGTTGATTCTTCCGTTTTTGCAGGGGTGCAAGCCCCCGGCCGCCGACGAAAACATGGTGCGTGTGCCAAAGGGGGAATTCACCATGGGGTCTGAGAGGATCGACACCGAGGCCAAGGCCATGCAGTACGGGTCGAGCAAACCGTGGTTCGCAAACGAAAGGCCCGAGAGGAAGGTCTTTGTCGACGACTTCTCAATAGACAAATACGAGGTTACCAACGCCGAGTACGCGGAGTTCGTTAAAGCTACGAACAGAAAAGCGCCTCCCGTCTGGGCCGACGGCAAGTTTCCCGAGGGTAAGGAAAAATATCCCGTTATCGCCGTGTCGTGGTTCGACGCCGGGGACTATTGTAAATGGAAAGGCAAAAGGCTCCCCTCGGAAGCGGAGTGGGAGAAGGCGGCGCGCGGTACGGACGGCAGGGTCTTTCCCTGGGGAAATGACTTCGACATCAAAAAGCTCAACGCCCTGGGCGAACATAACGGCACCACAGCCGTGGGCTCCTTTCCGGAAGGAAAAAGCCCTTACGGGGCCTATGATATGGCCGGCAATGTCCTGGAATGGACTAACGACTGGTATAAGCCGTATCCCGGCAATACTTACAACGACAAGGACTTCGGAGAAAAATACAAGGTCGTCAGGGGCGGCGGCTGGGGTGGGATAGGCCACTACACTCTCCAGGTCTACGTAACTACACCCTTCAGGAGGGTCGCGCCTCCTAAAGGCGCGTTCAATGATTTGGGGTTCAGGTGCGTTAAATAAACAAATCTTAAATAGGCCCAGCAGAACAGCAACGACCGGGGAAGCCTTTTAACCGACCGCAGGCCGTCACAGGCTCGATAAAAAGACGTCTGCACAAGCACGCGGCTTTTACCCCGCGTTAATATAAAGGCTCCATCAACTTATCCCGGCGTCATTTCTCAGAAGGGAACAGAACATTTATGGCCTACACCAAGAGGTCCTGCTGGGCACTGATCGTCTTCTCCATCTTTGTTCTCCTGCCTTCAAAGGGCTTGGCCCTCAAGATTGACCCCTATCAGTTCAGGATCTTCAGAGGAACGCTTTCTCTCGCATACGAAAAAGAAAATAGAGACGTCTCCGGTTTTGACGAAGACACTTCCGGGTTCACCCAGACATACTCCCTCGACTTCCTTGGAAACGTACTTACACCGAGGCTCATGATATATAACGGCGTGTTAATTTTTACGAGGCAGGACTTCAGCGCCGACGGCGTCGAAACAGACTCCAACTCTCTGAGTTACGGCCTCACCACCACCTTCCTTCGAAAAAGCCGCATACCCCTCACGCTCTTCGGAAACAACTATAGTTCCGATACGACCACCGGATCTGAAACCTTTGACAACACCACCAGCCAATACGGTTTAAGCTGGTCCGGAAGGTTCATCAGGCTGCCCATAATAAATGTGCAGGCAACGAGGACGACCGAAGACCAGGACGGTTCGGAGAACCAGCAGACTGATATTTTCCTTAACATGGAAAAATACTGGGGACCCAGTGTAAACAGATTTGATTATACCGGCACCTTTTATAAAAGCCTGAATTCCGATGATTCGAGCAGCAGCACGAACATCAACTTCAGCAACTCAACAAGTCTGACAAAACATACTACCTTTAGCGTGGGCGCATCAAGGGCGGTAAGCGACATTCAAACGTCGGACTCAACAGACACCACATATGGACTGAGCATGAGCTTGCTCTCAAAGCCCGGCAGATTTTTTGAGCAGTCCCACAACCTGACCTATTTCAAGTCCAATACCGGAGGAAGTGATTATAGCGGAACAACCTACAGCGGAAACCTGAGATACAAGGTTTCCGAAAAAATCTCATCCACACTCTCCCTCTCCATCACAGACTCCTCCAATGAAAGCGAGACAACTACCGAGGACTCCAAAAGCGTAAGCACGGGGATGGATCTCAGTTACAGCATAACCGATAACCTCTACCTGTCGGAGAATATTTTTTATTTGCGTAACGACAGCACGTCATCGGGCACCACCGATTCGAACCTCCTCGACAGGGAGTATTTGAGCGCAACATCAAGCATAAATTACCGGAGGAAGATGTACTGGGCCCTCCTCTTTTCCAGTTACGGCCTCGGTTACGTGAAGGACTCTGACACAGAGGGCGGTGGGGGCTCGGGTATCCAGCAGTACATTACGGCGAGTCTCAGCCGGATTGATTTCAACAATTACGTGCTCTTTGATATCTCAGCCACAGACAATCGTATCAAGCAAATAAGCGGGACCATACACGGAGGAACGCAGGAATATGACTTCCGCGCTTACAATAAGAAATGGGAGAAGTATGTCGACCTCAGCGCTGAATTCAAAAAATACGCAAATACATCACAATTTTCGGCCCTTGAAGAAAGGTCTCAGGATATATACTTGCGGGCGGCGACAAGATTCCTGAGAAATACCCGTTTTTCAGTAAATTACAATAATTCCCACTACTTCACAGACCTGTCGGGTTTCTCGAACTCATCAACTGTATACGCATCGGCCAGCCACAGCCGGAACATTTTAGGCGGACGGCTGAGCTTCTCTCTCAATTACGGCATATCAAACAGAACATTCACCGATGGAAGCGACACCACCAAGACGGCAAATTATAATTTAAGCTACGCAAGGGTGATTATACGTAATATGCAGTGGAAGATATACGCGCAGAGGACGGATTCCAATACCGATGATGTCATCTCTGAAGTAACAACTTTCTCAAACACGCTCTACTACAGGCTGAGAGCTTGGGTCTTTTCTGTAAACCACAACTATTCTCTCGAACACACAAGCACCAGTGAAGTCAAGGAGAACAGGTTCCTGATCAAGGCATCCAGGTCCTTCGTAAGGGTATTTTAATCATGGAAAGGACCGGGTCCGGAGCGACCCTTACCTCTCTTTGCCTTCTCGCAGTCGTCCTTATACTGGCTACCGCCACTTATAAAAGGAACGAGGTCTGGAAAGACGGCCTCACACTCTGGGCGGACTCTATCGGGAAATCCGAAGGCAAGGCGAGGCCCCATTTCAATTATGCCGTCAACCTGGCGGCAAAGGGCGACCTCGAAGACGCCCTGAAGGAAAACCTGAGGGCCGTTGAGATAAACCCGCTCCTCGCAAAGGCCTACTTCAACATAGGGGCCATTTACCACGCCCGCGGCAACGTTGATGAGGCCGTAAGAAAATACCGGACAGCCCTGGCCATCATGCCGGACATCGTAGAGGCGCACAATAACCTCGGTTACGCCTATTACTCAAAGGGCCGGCTTTACGAGGCCCTTGAAGAGTACAACACCGTCCTTCGGCTGAACCCCCGCCATGTAAAGACATACATAAACAGAGGTGATGTTTACAGGGACCTCGGAAGGTTAGAGGACGCGGCCGATGACTACGAAAAGGCGCTTTACTATGCCCCCTATTCGCCGGAGGCCTATTACGGACTGGGCAGTACACAGTTTATGTCCGGCGACGTGGACGGGGCCTTCAGGCAATTCTCCGCCGCTGTAAAGATAAATCCCGCTTTTGCGAAAGGGTATTACGGTCTGGGGCTTGTAATGGAACGGCGGGGGTTCAAGAGAGAGGCCGAGCGTCAATATCTTAACGCCCTTGACATAGACCCGGGTCTAGAGGATGCGAGAAGGAGGCTTGATACGCTTTATAAAGGCCGTTGAGTTTTTTTCAATTCTCCCCCCTTATCCTTTTCATCGTCCTTTGCGCCTCAGTCCTCACCGACTCGGAAGGGTCGTCTGTAAAGGCGGCTACATAGGTCTCGAACTTCTGCGCGTCTTCCCTGAAGAGCGCGATTACCTTTAAAAGCTCAACGATAGACGGGATGTCGCGCCTGTCAGCAGCGCGCAGGAGAGCATCCACGACCCAGGGGAGATATTCGGCCGTGACCTCTACGGCCGACTCGGCGATAACCTCGGCCACGGAATAGATGGCCCCGGTGTTATCAGTGCTCAATATGGAAAAAAGCGCCTCCTTGCCCTTTCTCCCGGCGCCCAGAAGACCCTGCGCAGATGTAGTCCTGTAAAAAGGTTCCGGGTGGTTAAGGATATGGTCTTTCAGTATCTCCACCCCTTCATCTCCGAAGTCTTCGGCGAGGGCGGTGGCCGAGGATTTTCTCACATGATAGAGTTCGTGATTCAGATTTTCCATAAGAATCTTCTTTGCCTCTTCGGTCCGAAGGCGCGCGAGCTCTGTAGCGGCCATGAATGAAACGTCCTCATTGTTGCTGTGGAGGCTTTCGGCCATAATTTCCATGAAGGCCTTGTTCCTCGCTAGCGCTATGGTGTGGAGGACCGTCTTCTGGAATACATTTCTCGGGGGGTTCTCTATCAGGTAGGAGAGGGCGTCTTTGGTCTCAACCATATTCTCTTTTACAAGGTAGTTGATGAGTATGGCCCCCTCTTCCCGGGTAACGGTGCCGGCCATTATCTTGGCGAACATATTGGTAAGCCTTTCAACAAAAGGATTCATAACTCAAAACGCCTTTCCGGATAATTCTTTGAAGGTCCCTCTTCGCCGCCCTCTCCACATCCCCTGGTCCGGAGCGGTTCAAAAAGATCAAGCTCAATACAGTTCACAAGACCGGAACAATTCCTATTTGCAATTCGTATTCTATGGAGCAGGCCCCGCACTTAACGGTCCTTGACGCGGAACTCTGCCTGGGGGTCTTCTCCACGTCGAGTTTTCTGCCGCATTTGCATACATAGCCCGTAACACGCCCGGGGTTTCCAAGGACAAGGGCGAAGGGCGGAACATCGGAGAGAACAACCGCGCCTGCGGCTATCATGCAATACTCGTTGAGCGTCACGCCGCACACTATTGTAGCGTTGGCGCCGACGGATACGCCCCTTTTAACGAGCGTGTCGTATACGGTATAGTTGTCTATAAAGGCCCTCGGATAGAGGTCGTTGGTAAATGTCATGTGGGGGCCGAGGATAACGTCGTCCTCCACCGTAACCCCCTTGTATACGGAGACATAGTTCTGAATCTTCACGTTGTCTCCTATCCTTACACCCCTGTCCACATAAACGCCCTTGCCGATGGTTACACCCTCACCCAGGGAGGCGCCCGGCATTATCTGGGCTTGATGCCATATCCTTGTGCCCCTGCCTATCGTCGCGTCATCGGCGACTTCAGCGGTTTCATGCACAAAAATATCTTCGTCTTTTTCCAAGGCCATAAGCTCCGGCACACGTTATAAACGCCGCTTCAACCCCCTTCCGGCAAAGGGTTTCCACTTCCGTTAGGGATTATACTCTTTCAAGCCCTTATCAATCAAACCTTTTTTTCGTATCTACCGGGAAAATCCTCTCAAAAACCAGAGGGAAATGAGGCCCCCGCTGGCATGTATGACGCCTCGAGGTGGAGCCGCGGGGGATATCTTTTACGGGCGGACACCCCCGCGTCTTTTACACGGGTTGTCACGGACCCTTCTTCTCCGGGAGGTTCCTTAAGCCGTACCTTCTAATCTTGCTCCTTTCCCTGAAGACGGCCCGCATGTAGTTAAGCCCGTCGGAGGCGAGACTGAACCTCGTCTTTCTTCCTTCCTTTTTGAGGACCACGGGTATCTCAAGGAGTTTCAACCCGGCGAGTTTGCTGTATATGAGTATCTGTGTTTGGAAAAATGCGCCGGGGCTGTCCATGAACCGGAGGAACCTCTTCAATGGCTCACGGTAAAAAAGTATGGAGCCCTGGGTGTCTTTTACCCCGAGCCTGAAAAAGAGGTTATTGAGCGTGGAGATCGTGAAAGAAAAAAGACTCCGCATGAACCCCCTTTCAACGTGCGAGTCTCTGTGCCCCTTTGAACCTATGATAACGGAGCCGGGGTTCACGGCGGCGGCACTGAGGGACTCCCCTATGACGGAGAGGCCGAAGGGCAGGTCAACGGCGTAGAACATGACGCAGTCGTACGCCGCGATCTCCGTTGCCTTTAAGATGGCGTTGCCGAGCCCCCTTTCCTCGATAGTGACGTGTCTTATCTCCGGATGGTCGCCTGAAAGCATCGTTGCAATCTCCTCCGACGCGTCGGTGCATCCGTTCAAGACGAGGAGAATTTCGTAAGAGTCGAGGACCGCGCTCTTACCGAGATAATTGTTCAGGGCCGTGACATTACGCTCAAGTATGGGCTCCTCATTATGAACGGGGAGTATGAGGCTCAGGCTTGTCGGCATAGGTCCTCGCGCTTTCCGTATGTCAGGGCAACGGGTTAAAGGTCAGCTCCGGGGCAGGAGCAACCCCCGCTACCTGTCTTTGGTTTTCAAGTACCTTATCTTATCGAGTTCCATCCGCGCCGGAGCGTAATCAGGGTCTAACTTAAGCGTCTCTCTGAACTCCGCCTCCGCCTGGACAGGAAAATCGAGTTTCTGGTATATGATGCCCATATTATAATGGGTGTCCGCGCCTGACGGGTTAAGCCTGGCGGCCTCCTTGTAATGAATGAGGGCGCTTAAAAGATCGTCCCGCTCCTGATAGGCCCATGCGAGGTTGTAATGTATGTCGTCGTTGCCCGGGGCTAACCTTAACGCTGCATTATAAAGCGCTATGGATTCTGAACCCCTGCCCATCTTCTGATATATTACGGCGAGGTTATAGTACGCGCCGTAGGACCTGGGCTTGAGCCTTATGGATTCCTTGTAATGCCTGGCGGCGCCCTTGAAATCACCCCTGTCCGTATAGATGAGCGCGAGGTTGTAGTGCGCCTCCTCTTTGTTCGGCGCTAATGTCAAGGCGGCCTTGTATTCGGCCTCGGCGCGGTCGTACTCGCCCATCCTGTGAAGGGCCCATCCGAGATTGTAATGCGCGTTGGCGCTTCCGGGCGACTTGACTATGGTGTCCGACCACAGGTTATAGTCGTTCTTCCACACCCTGCTCCTGTGCCATGACGCGGCTGAATAAACAATTAAAAGTACGACGGCCGCCGCCATTGCGGCCGTTGGAAGCTTCCCCCTGCCCGGATGAAACTCTTCTTTGCCCGGGAGACCGCCCTTATCACGACGTGGGGCGAACCTTGAAAAGACTACGCCGAGAATAACCGCAAAGCCCGCTGAAGAGAGATAGAGATAACGGTCGGCGAACCCCCCGACCGAGACTGCCGGGATATAGAACACAGGTATCAAGGGCACGAATATCCAGATGAGAAAAAAGAAGACGGGCTTTATTCTCCTCGTCAGAAAGACAACTACGGCAACCACCGTTGCCACAAGTAACCCTATGACGGCCATGGGATCGGCCATGGAGCGCACGATATCATATGAGTAGATTACGCTTAAATTAACGGGCACGAGGAGCTTGCCCACATACCTGCTGATGAGAGGGAATACGTTTACCACGACCTCGTAAAAGCCGAGGTCAATTTGCTTCATCTGCATTACCCCTCCAAGCGCGTATGTCCTCATGAACATATACAGGGCGGCCGTCGCGAAATAAGGCAGCATGACCCGCCACCTCTTTAAGAAACCCCTCCCCTTATCCGTTATTTCATAGATGGGGATAATGATGACAAGGGCCATGGCCGTCTCCTTGGACAGCAGGGCGATAAAGAAACAAAAGACCGAAAATATATAGAGGAGGGGGCGGCTTCGCCCGGCCCCCTCAGCCCTTATGTAAAGGTAGAAGGCGACGAGGAGGAACAACGTGTAGGCGAGTTCGGGCACTGTGCCCACCCATGAAACGACCTCGCTGTTTATTGGATGGAGCCCGAAGACGAGGGCCGCGAAAAAGGCCGTGAAGTAATTAAAAGAACCCCGGACGCCGCTTGAGCCCCTGGCCCACCTTACACCGCAAAGAAAGTAGGCGATGGTGAAGACCATTACGACGTTCAGGGAATGGAGCACCATGTTAACGAGGTGCCAGCCCCATGGTTTGAGGCCGAAGAACAGGTATTCGGCCATATAAACGACATATACAAAGGGCCTGTAGGTGTTGGCCGGCCTGTTATCCAGAAAGGACATGGAGGACGAAAAAAATATATCCGGGAGCCTCCATATATCCTTTACCCACGGGTTCTCAAGTATCTGCACATTGTCGTCATAGACGAAATTCGCGCCCATGAGCCCCGAATAGACGATAAAAGGTATGATAAAGGCGAGGAATATCCAGAAAGGCTTTGATTTTAAGATTCCTGTTCTATCCACTTTCCTGTGTACGGGGATATCTCCCCGAAAGACTTGAGCGGTTGCATGAATGGGGAAGGCCGGTTAAGTTTTTCATCAAAGACGGGCCGGGAAGCCCCCGGAAAAACCAATCCGTCGCGCGGGCTTTTTCACCTTATTCTCCCCATGGACCTTTCAGGGTGACCATGCCCGGGTACGCGGGCGCCCGGCGTTAAACAAAAAGACTGAAACCACGTAACCACCGTAATATAATAGCAAAAATAATATTTTACCTTATCCCGGCGTTAATATACAAGGATTATCCATCCTTGATTTAAACCCCCTCTTGTTATAAGGTACCTTTAGAGCTTTTATCCTTAAAAAACCTTCACGTACGGGTGTTTTTATGTCGAAAAATTACGTCAGCGCAAAGATAGCGCTCTTCGAGAAACTCTTTAAGGAACGCGGCGACGTACTCGACGGGGGGCTATGGATGCTCGACCCCGAGCAACTCAGGTTCAAGCACGGTATGTCCATCGCCGACCTCAAGATCCCCTATCATATGGGCGCGGAGGATGAGGCCGTTGTGGAAGAGGCCGTCCTCGGGCTTGTCTCTCTGCTTAAAAAAAGGTACGAGTCCATGGGGACAAAGGGGGAGAAACAAAAACCCCTGGAGCCGGGCGGGTACTTTATCAACACGCCGCCGCTCAGGCCCAAGACCTACAGAACAGACCTCTTCGTTCCCGACACCCTTGAAAAAGAACTCGCCGCCAGGATACTCGCGACCACGCCTTATGTGGACAGCGGGGTGCTCTGCTCCTGGCTGGGAAACGAGGGGCACGGGAAGAAGCTCATCAAATGGATCGTCGAACTCTTTGAAAAGGCCCTCAAGGACGACGCAAGGCAGGAGGGGCTGGAGCGGACGTCATACCTCACACTGCTTGCCGTACTCAACACGGTAAGGAAGAAAAAAAAGAAACTAAAGGACATACGGCTCAAATGCATCTCCTATGACAGGCTCGACCTTGCGGTGGGGCTAACGCTCTTTAACACCATGAGGACGACCATTCAAGGCCTCATGAAAAAGCTGTCCGAAGAGGGCGAATACTATTACAGCCCCCTGTCGGAGACGCTCCTTTGCACGGCGATCCTGCCGAAAATCTTCCTCTCCATCCCGTCAAACGTCCTCGCCCTCACGCTCAACCCCTACTCCATCAATCAAAAGACCTACGAAATTCTCAAGCCCCTTGTAATCAATCCGGACGAGGAGATGGAGGGGTTGGGCCAGGTTATAGAGATAATGGCCGGCAGGGTCAGGCAGGACCCAGGGGCGCTGGCCGCCGTAAAAGAGCAGTACGGGATCAGCCTCTTCAGACGCGAGGCGTTAAAGTACATGATGGAATTCGACATCCCTGATGTGGCCGCCCAGAGCAGGCTTTACGATATATACAAGGAGGACAGCCTCATCGAGAACTGCCTTAAAGACCCGTCGGCCACAGCCGATTTAATCGCCCATCTCGAAGGCATAAAAAAGATGGTGAAAAAGGACCAAAGACGCTTGGAAGTGGTATCCGGTTTTCTGGATTTTCTCAGCACTTTTCCCAGAAAAAAAACCGGCCTCAAGGGTTTTTTCGGCGGCAGGAAACAGGCCGCTTCCGAAGCGGTGGTGGAGGTCTTAAGAGGGGTTTACGCCCTGGAGCTGGACAACCACACCGAAGGGTTCGTCAACCTCATGATGGGCTGTCTCACCGACAGAAGGGGTGAGCTTGCATCCGACATGCTCCTTGCCGAGTACAAAAGAGGAAGCCTGTACCGGTTTTCCACCGACTCAAGACCGCTTATAAAGACCCTGAGACTCAAGGAAGAAGGCCAGCTCTTTGTGGACATGAAGGACTTTACACGCAGGACCAGCAACGTAAAAGAGATAGCCATGGTCGACTTCATGAAAGATAATTTTTTCAAACCCATACTCGGAGCCGCAAGCCGGTATGCCGGAGGAGCCGGTCTCACCGAGGACGAGCAGGGCATAAGGCTCACCAACATCCCCGGCGACGCGGTCATATTCTCAGGCGGTGTGGCCAAGCTCGTTTCGCTGGCGAAAGACATCAAGAACACCGTACGCGAGACCCACAGACAGATTGAGCGGAGGCTTCCTCAGAAAAGGGACGAGGAGATACTTGAAAAGGTTCACAATAAATTCGAGGCACGCAGGCGCGCCCTCAAGGAAAAAAGGCTTAACCTGACCATCGACCTCGGGAGTGACAAGCACGGGCTCGAGTCGAAACTTATCTCCCTCGGTGAAGAGGAGAGCAGGCTTGAAAGCATTTACAAGGAAGAGATCCAGGCGGCCATAAAATGCGAGGTAGAGGCCGGTCTCTTCATATCCTACGGCACAAAGGCCGAGGTAATGCTCATGGAGCCGATGGACGGCTTCTTCGGCCCCGTCGCCGTATCCATAGGGGAAAAGATTAACGAGGCGTCGCGCGGCACATTCAGGCACCCGCTCGTGCGGGCGAACCTCGAAATACTGCTTTCGGAAGAGAGAAAAAGGCGGAAAAACGCGAACCTCAGGTATCCCTTTGACATCTATATACACACAACATACTCACTCAGGATGCCCCCGGACCTTGAAAGGGCCTTTGAGAAATTGATAGCAAACCGTAAACTCTCCAACGCCAAGGCGCTCTCCGGGCTCATTACGGAAAACTACTTGAGCGACTTCAAGAAGATAATCTCGGGAGAGCCCTTCTCATCGCTCCGGCTCGTAACGTCCATTACCGACATCTATAACAAGGGTGAGGCCCTGAGCCATGACGCGCTTGATGCTTATATGAAAGAGACGAGGGGCGGGAGGCGTTTCTTCAAAAAAGCCCTGCCGGCGGACGAACTCGACGAGTCCATCGGCGACGCCTTCTTCTTTCCGCATAAGGACCTGGAGTTCATCTTCTCAGTTGGCACAAAGGGCAAACACGACATAGACGTCTTCAATAACAGCGGGCAGCTCATATTCAGAGGCTTCGAGACGTCCTCGCCCACGACGGTCTACGAGATGCTCGACCCGGAAGGCGATTTCTACAAGGCCCTCATTGAGCACCACTTCAGCCAATGGTTCGAAGAGGCGGAAACAAAAAAAGATTTCTTATAGAGAGGTTTTCCTGAATCTACCGGACCGGGTCATTTGGAAAAGGGGTTTTAGAAGGACGCCTGCGATCAATCTCTTTGTGCAAGGACCTCGTTCATGCTGCCTGACCTGAATCCCTCGAGGTCGAGGGTGACGTAAACAAAGCCGAGTTCCTTAAGGCCCCTTACAACCCTCTCCCTTAAGTCCCCCTCAAAGAAACGCTCCATCTCGGCTCTGTCCACCTCGATCCTGACAATATCGCCGTGGTACCTCACCCTGAGTTGGGAAAACCCGAGGGCTCTCAGCAGTTCCTCGGCCCTTCCCACCTTTTGAAGCCGCTCCCCCGTTATCCTGGTCCCGTATGGAAACCTCGAAGAGAGGCAGGCCAGGGCGGGCTTGTCCCATGTGGACAGCCCCAGGAGCCTGCTCAATGTACGTATCTCAATCTTGGTGAGCCCCGCTTCCTGAAGGGGACTCCGGACGCCGGCCTCACGCGCCGCCTTTGTCCCTGGTCTGAAGTCCGAGAGGTCGTCGATGTTCGAGCCGTCGGCAACGTACTCGAAACCGAGGGAACGCGCCTTATCAGCGGCCATTGTAAAGAGTTCGCTCTTGCAAAAAAAACACCTCTCAACGGTATTGTCGGCGAAATTAGGTATCTCCAGCTCGTTCGATTCAACCACTATATGCCTTACGCCCATGAGGGACGCGAGCCTCTGTGCCTCTTTAAACTCCCTTTCCGGATAAGTTGGAGAGGTGGCCGTCACGGCCGCGGTAGATGGGCCGAGGGTATCGTGCGCCACCTTTAAGAGAAAGGTTGAATCAACGCCGCCGGAAAAAGCGACAACGACAGAGCCCATGCCCCTCAATATGGACTTGAGCCTTTCGAGTTTTTCAAGCGTCGCGGCCTGTGCGTCATCCACGCCCGTAGCGGCGGCGGGCAAACCACCCTCGGCCATACCCTCATTCAACATACCCTCGTCTCCTCCAGTGTCTCGTCCATCGCCGCTTCACAGGGCTCGAACTCCTCCACCCTTCCGTCAAGGGTCGCCGTTAACGTCCTGTTCCCGTTGGCCTTGGAAGAAGCGTACCTCAACACAAGGCTTCCGGCAAAGTCGCGCGAGGCCGCGTCCGCCTCACCGGCGATAACCACGACAGGGCCCGCGAAGTCCCGGGGCTCTATAAGCGTGTAGCCGGGTTGTACGAGGTTTTTAAGTTTTTTGTTGTCCAATTCGTCCCTGCCGACGATTATCTTACGCCCCATGAACCTGAAGTGCCTGCCCGTTCTCAAGAGGGCGAGGTCGGCCTTGGCGATATCCTTTTTATGGTCAAAGAGGTCTTTCACCTTTTTTGAGAATATCTTATCCGTAAGGAGGCACCCGCCTGACGGGCACGGGTAATCGTTGACGCCGAGAGATTCGGCCAGGTCAATCTGCACCCTCCTCCCCCTGCCGGCAACGGAGAGCATCTTCTTCCTGTCAACGAGGCCCGTCTTTTCCGGCACAGTGGGCTCGAGATGAGCGGCAGACAGGGGCCTTAAGATGAGCCCCTCAAGCCCGCTATCACGCTCTATTATCCTGAAGGTATCCCTGCGCTGGCTCATGGGCCTCTGGCCCAGCACCTCGCCGGTTATGATAAAAGAGGCGCCTATCTCCTCCATGTACCTCTTCGCCTCCTTGAACATATAGATGCGGCAGTCCACGCACGGGTTCATCCCCTTGCCGTAGCCGTGATCCGGATTCCTTACAATGTCTATATAATCGGAGCCCTTTATCATGACCTTTATGGGTATGCCGAACTCCGAGGCGACCCTCCGGGACTCGCTCTTGCACCCGCCGTCTTTCCTGGAACTCGACGTGCAGGTACAGAAAGCGGATGTGAAGTTAAGGGCGTGTACCTCGATACCCTGGTCGACCATCATCTTAACGGCAAGCGTGCTGTCGAGCCCACCGGAGAGAAGCGCAACGGCCTTTGTCATGGTTTCATACCTCTTCGAATTTTTTTAACGGATAAAACCCATCCCTGGAAGGGGCGGGCGGACCGGTTCCTGTAAAAGTCTTGTCAATTTAACCAGATATTATTATACTGTGAAAGTTGGATAAAATCAAAATTTTAACGCCGCCCGCGGCGCCATAAGCGCTAAGGACCTTCGGCGGGAAAGAAAAATTTGAAGACGGAAAATATAACGGCCCTGCTCTTTACGGCCCTCATAGGGTATCTCACCTACCTGATACTGGCCCCCTTCTTCGTACCCATATTCTGGGCCGTGGTCTTCGTTATAATCTTTTATCCCTATTACATATGGCTCCTCAAGGTCCTCAAGGGCAAGAACATAGCCTCGTTGGTGGCCTGCATAACCATAGCGCTATTCTTCGTCGTACCTATGGCGATAATCGCCGCGACAATGGCCGACGAAGTGCTCGTCCTCTACCAGCGCGCCGATGTCTATATCAGCAATATGTCCACACACGGGCACGGCACAGTGGCGTCCGCTTCCAGTTACATCCAGGGGCTCCTCGGCAGGTACGTGGATATATCCACCGCGGACCTGCAAAATATCGCGGTAAAGGCGGTTAAGGAGGCGAGCGGCTACATGGTCGAGGGGGCGAAAGGGGCGATAAAGAACTTCGCCCAGTTCTTCTTCAACCTCTTCCTCGCCTTTTTCACCATGTTCTTTCTCTTCGTGGAGAGCGACAGGCTTGTGGGCGTGTTAAAGGACATAATACCGCTCGCCGAGGAGGATAAGGAACAGGTGCTCGCAAAGAACAGGGTCGTCATAACAGCCACAATCACGGGAGGGGTCCTCGTGGGCGCGGTCCAGGGCGCTCTCGGCGGCGGCGCCTTCTGGGTCCTCGGTATATCCTCACCCATACTCTGGGGTTTCGTCATGTTCGTAATGTCATTTCTGCCGGGCATAGGAACATCGTTGGTAATAGTGCCCGCCGTCATCTATCTCTTTATAATAGGGAGCGCGGGCAAGGCGGTGCTGCTGTTAATATGGGGCGCCGTGGTAATAGGGCTCGCCGACAACATTTTACGGCCCCTCATAGTAAGCGGAAAGACAAAACAGCACCCCATGCTCCTCTTCCTGAGCGTCATCGGGGCGGTGCACGCCTTCGGTCTTATCGGGATAATCGCAGGCCCAGTAATCATAAGCGTGGCCCAGGGAGGACTCGACATCTACAGGAGCGCTGCGAAAGAAAGGCGTGCCCATGGACCGTGACGACCTCAAGGAAATTTTTGAATACAGCGGCGTGGACTCCTACCCCCCGCGGCGCACCGAGATGCCCAAAGTCAAGGTACTGCTGCCAACGGTGCTCTTCTGTGCCACAGTCGTCACAACGGTTATCGCCGGAGCGCTCTACCAGGGCGCCGACTTACTGGCCCATCCATCGGAAGTCCTTAAGGGCGTTCCCTTTTCCCTGTCCCTCCTGCTCATACTGGGGACCCATGAACTGGGACACTTCATCGCGTCGAGGAGGCACGGCGTGCACACGACGCTGCCCGTCTTCATCCCCGCCCCGCCGTGGCTGCCCTATATAGGTCTCTTCGGCATAGGCACATTCGGGGCCATAATAAGGATAAAGTCCTCCATCACCACAAAGAACGCCCTTGTGGACATAGGGGCGGCGGGCCCGCTTGCGGGCTTTGTCGTCGCCGTCTTCGTAACGGCCATAGGGCTCAAGTTTTCAACGGTTCTGCCCAGGTTTTACACGGGCCCTACATTGGAATTAGGGTCTTCGCTCCTGTTCGGCGGCCTTTCATACCTCATAGTCGGCTCTGTGCCCCGGGGCTTCGATGTGATGCTCCACCCCGTGGCCTTCGCAGGGTGGATAGGTTTCTTTGTCACGGCCATGAACCTCCTGCCAATCGGCCAACTCGACGGAGGGCATATACTATATGCGCTCCTTGGACGCAGGCACCGGATATTTTCAATCCTCATGGTGACGACCATGGTCGCCCTCGGTTTCCTCACCTGGCCCGGATGGTTTATATGGGCCGCGCTCATCTACCTGATAGGGCTATGGCACCCACCCGTGGACGACTATTATGTGCCCATGGACAGAAGGAGGAAGCTCACGAGCATCTGCGCCCTCATCGTATTTGTATTGACTTTCATACCTATGCCGTTTTATATTGCTTGATTATGAAGAAATTCAACAGCGACGAACTTAAAAAATTCGACGGAGACACCCCGGGAAGCCCCATATACTTCGCCTACAAGGGCAAGGTTTATGACGCGACAAACAACCCCCTCTTTGTGGACGGCATGCACTTCGAGCACTTCGCCGGCTGCGACCTGACCGAATACATTGAAGACGCGCCACACGGCGGCGAGGTGATGGAAGAGCTTGAGGTTGTTGGGGAATACGAGGAGTAAGCGGGTCTTGTGCCTTTTTTTGCCGGAGGCGGACAGGATTTTAACGGCCTGAAGATGTCGCCTTTTAGTGCTGCCGTTACCGTAAAAAAGACCGGCCCGCGTACACTTTAACCCCCCGCGGGGAAACCCCTTATACCACCGGGCCCTATGAAACTCCTTATCTTAGGCTGCGGCACATCCACAGGTGTGCCCGTAATAGGCTGCGGATGCTCCGTCTGCACATCAAAGGACCCCCGCAACGTGCGCACAAGGTCCTCGGCGCTTGTTACCGTCAACGATAAAAACATCCTCATCGACACCTCCACCGACTTAAGGGGACAGGCCCTCTCCTGCGGCATAAAGAGAGTGGACGCCGTTCTCTTCACCCACCCCCACGCCGACCATATCCACGGCATAGACGACCTGAGGAGCTTCAACATGCTCCAGAAGACCTCCATCCCCTGCTACGGGAACGAGCACACAATAAAGAGGATCCACGTGATGTTCGATTATATCTTTAACGACGAGAGCCAGGAGAGCTGGCGGCCCAAACTCACCACAACGGTGGTGGACTCGCCGTTTAAATTATTCGGTACAGAGATAATGCCATTGGAGGTGATGCACGGCAAATCCGTGATCTTGGGCTACCGGCTTGACGCCGCGGCCTATGTAACGGACTGCAGTTCCATACCAAAAGCTTCCATGGACAGGTTATACGGGCTTAAACTCCTTATCATAGGGGCGCTCAGACACAAGCCCCACCCGACGCACATGACCATTGAAGAGGCCGTGGAGATATCAAGGGAACTAAAACCCGAGAGGACGGTGCTCACGCACCTTAGCCATAACGTGGATTTTGCTGCTGATAATAAAAAACTCCCGCCCGGCGTGGAACTTGGCTACGACGGGATGGAGTTGGAGGTTTAACTTAACCAAAACCCTTCAATTGAAGTCCAGGAACTCGTATCCGCACTTGGGGCAGTGGGCGGCGCTCATCTTGACCTTTCTTCTACAGTAACCGCAGGTCTTTCTCCCCTCGCTCGTAAGTATCACGATGGAATGGATGAGGGCGACGGGGAATAAGACAAACCCGTATACCCACCATTTCAAGGGGTTTCTTCCCATATGCCACGCGATGAGAGCCGGAATAACGGCCGCGCCCACTGCAAGTATTATTATTTTGATAATCATGCCTGTCATAACAAAAATCCTTTTTTAACTGGATGGTTTCCGGTTGAATAGCGGCGCGTCTTTTTCCTCATCCCCGTTCTCTTCGTCTCCGCCTTCAAGCTCGAGCATCCTGATGGGTTTTAATTCTCCGCCTATTATGCCCTCAAAGTCCCCGTACATCCCGCTCGTCGACAGGAGGA
>BTQV01000008.1:0-20197 GCA_036986055.1 Thermodesulfobacteriota bacterium | reverse complement strand
TGAGAGAGAACTACCTTGACAGGGATATAGCCTCAATAGGCGTAAAGTCCGTAAAGGGGGAGTTTTTGCCCAAACTCAGTGTTGAGGGCGGTTACGAGAGGAGGGAGCAGGACCCCACGACGAGTTTCCTCCTGAAGGAATCGGTTTCAGCGACCTTCATACTCACATACCCCATATTCGAGGGCGGGCTCAGAAGGGCCGAGTTGCACGAGGCCCGGAGCAAGCTGAGGGAGGAGGACTTAAAGCTCATAGGGCTCAAAAGGGATATTGAGATAGAGGTGAAGGAGGCGTTCAATAATCTTAATGAAAAGCAGGCCGTACTGGAAGCCTTGAAGAGGCGGCGTTCCTTTGCCGAGGAGGACTACAGGATGGTCTTTGAGCAGTTCAAGGCGGGGCTCGCCACCACTGTGGACGTAATCGATTCGGACGCCGAACTCGTCTCAGCCGAGAGTTCCCTGATGAACGGGCGGTATGAACTCCTGCTTTCCGTTATCGAGTTGAAATACGCCTCAGGGCTTCTCCGCGAGGAGATTGTGGCTAAATAAAGGCGCCTGCCGCTGTCTTTATCATCGTTGAGGCTTTTGGGCGAAGGGGCGCGTGGCTGAAATTCCTAATCAAGCAAAAACCTACCGGAGGCGGAAATGTCTGGTACCTTCAAAAAACTCTTTTTTTCAATGGTCCTGTTTCCAATGGTGCTGCTCCTGCTCTTTTCAGCGCCCCCGGTCTACGCACAGGAGAAAAAGCCCAAGGGACCGCCTCCGGCCATCGTCGTTGTATCAGGCGTGAGCGAGGGTATGATATCCCCTGACGCGGAGTTTATCGGCACCGTTTACTACAAGGAGGTCGCCGAGGTCGCCTCTGAGGTGAGCGGCAAGGTATTGACCGTTAACTTCGAGGAGGGCGACTGGGTAAAGTCCGGCGCCGTCCTGTTGAAGATTGATTCGGCCGTGCTCGCAAAGGAGATAAAATCCCGCAGGGCCGCGCGCGGCGAGGTCCTCTCCGGGCTTGAAAGGGCGAGGAATGACCTTAAGCGCGCCGCTGAGCTACACGAGGAAGAACTCCTCTCGGACAAGGACTACGACGGGTACAGGTTCACCGTAAAGGGCCTTGAGAAGAAGGCCCTCTCTCTCGAGGCCGACGCGGAGCGCCTTGAGATAGAACTCATTAAAAAATCCGTAAGGGCGCCCTTCAACGGGGTTGTCCTTAAAAGGTATGTTGACAGGGGGGAGTGGCTTTCGCCGGGCAGCCCCGTGGCGACTATAGCGTATCACGAAGTTGTCGATGTAGTTGTAAACGTGCCCCAGGACGCGATTCCCTTTGTTGAAAGAGGCTCGCACGTTACCGTAACCTCGGGTAAAAGTTCCTTCAAGGGGAAGGTGTTGGCAATAATACCAAGCGGCGATATCGGCACGAGGACATTTCCCGTAAAGGTAAGGATAAAGAACAACGGGGACCTGAAAGAGGGCATGGAGGCACAGGTGAGGCTCCCCGTGGGCGACAGAGTGAAGGCCCTGCTCGTGAACAGGGACGCCCTTGTGCCGGTCTTCGGGCAGGTCGTCGTCTATGTTGTTATAGACTCGAAGGCGGTGATGATGCCCGTAGAGGTCGTCGGTTACTCGGGCATGAAGGCCGGGGTGAGGGCCAGGGGCATGAAGGCCGGGATGTCCGTGGTCATAAAGGGCAACGAGAGGCTTAAGAACGGTCAGAACGTCGTCATCACAGGGAACAGAAAACAGAGATAGATTCTTCTCATGGACGCCATTAAATATTCCATATTAAAGCCCGTTACCGTCATAGTGGGCGTAATACTGGTGGTGCTCTTCGGCCTCATAGGGCTTTACGGAATGCCCTATCAGTTGAGTCCCACCGTAACAGAGCCCGAAATAGCCGTAATGACCTTCTGGCCCGGCGCGACCCCCTATGAGGTGGAGAGGGATATCATCGAGGAGCAGGAAAAGGTCTTGAAGGGCATAACAGGGCTCATAACCATGGAGAGCACCTCCTTTAACAACCAGGGGAGCATTACGCTCAGGTTCAAGATAGGCACGGACGTGGATAACGCGCTCCTGAGGGTATCCAACAAGTTGAACGAGGTCCCCAGGTACCCTGTGAACGTGGAAAAGCCCATAATTATTGCCACGGGCGTCGAGACGTCGCCGGTGATATGGACCATCCTCAAGGCAAAACCGGACAACCCCGCCTCGGTGTACACTTACAAGACCTTCTTTGAAAACGAGGTGCGCCAGCAGATAGAGAGGGTCGAGGGGGTCTCCGACCTTCTCGTGGCCGGCGGCAGGGAAAAAGAGATGCATATCGTCATCAAGCCCGAAAAACTCGCCGCCTATAACCTGACCGTAAACGAACTCATCAGGCTGCTCGTCAGCTCGGACATAAACGTCTCGGCCGGCACCATGGGTGTTGGCAGGCGCGAGTTCAGGATAAGGACCCTTGGGGAGCTGAAGACCCCCGGGCAGATAAACAATTTAATACTTCAATCAACGGGACAGAAGCGCATATATCTCAAGGACGTGGCAACGGCCGAGTTCGGCTATGAGAAGGCGACGGTGGCCATGTTCCAGGACGGCGACGAAGGCATTGCCGTGGGCATAAAGCCGGCGCCCGGCGCCAACGTCCTCGAACTGACGGACAGGGTAGAGCGCGTTGTTGAGGACCTCAACAGCGGCACGCTTGCCGAGAACGGCGTATATCTCAAATGGGCCTATGACCAGCGTCCTTACATAAGGGGCGCCATAGATCTCGTAAGGCAGAACATACTTATCGGCGGCGTCCTCGCAGTGGTTGTTCTATTCGTATTCCTAAGGAACGTATCGTCTACCATCGTCGTGTCGGTGGCCATACCCATAAGCATACTCGGTACGTTCATCTTCATGCGGCTTCTGGGCAGGAACCTGAACGTGGTGAGCCTTGCCGGCATATCCTTCGCGGTGGGCATGCTCGTGGACAACTCCATAGTCGTTCTTGAAAATATCGACCGCCACAGGACCATGGGAAAGACCCCCTTCCGCGCCGCCTATGACGGCACGCGTGAGGTATGGGGGGCGGTACTCGCCTCCACGGTAACCACCGTCGCCGTCTTCCTCCCCATCATATTCATGAAGGAGGAGGCGGGCCAGCTCTTCAAGGACATAGCCATCGCCATCACCTTTAGCGTAACCTTAAGCCTCTTTGTCTCCGTCTTCGTAATCCCCATGTTATCCAAGCAGCTCTTCAGCTTTTTCAAGGGTAAGGAGGGCAAAAAAGAGAGCGCGCTGACAAGGCTCAGCGGCGTCTTGATAGACCTCTACATGGCACTCGTCGGCTGGGTTATAAGGGACTGGAAGACGCGTGTGGTCACTATCCTGGGCTTGACCTTCTTCGCCGTAGCCTCGGTCTATCTCCTCCTGCCCAAGATGGAATACCTCCCGCAGGGCAACAGGAACCTCCTCATAAACATACTCGTGCCCCCTCCGGGGCTCTCCTACAAGGAGAAGAGGGATATGTGGCTCAAAAACATATTTCCCGTCATCAAGCCCCATTTCAACAGGGATTATAAAGGGTTTCCGGGGATAAAACAGACTTTTTACATCGCCTCCGACCAGTTCAACCTCTTCGGCGCCATATCCGATGACCAGCGCCGCGCCCATGAACTCATACCGCTGTTCAGGAAGGCCATATTCTCCATCCCGGGCATGTTCGGCATAAGCACCCAGGCCGGCATCTTCGAGTCGAGGCTCGGCAGGGGGCGCACCATTGACATAGACATAAGCGGTGATGACATAAACCGCATAGTAATGGCGACGGGGGCCATGTACGGCCTGCTCAAGCAAGCGATACCTGATGCCCAGTTAAGGCCCATACCCTCGCTCGAGATACTCTATCCCGAGGCGCGGATAATACCAGACAGGGACCGACTCAAGGCCGTGGGCATGAGCGCCGGGGAGCTCGGGATACTCGTCGATGTGTTGATGGACGGACGTAAGATCGGCGACTTCAAGGGCGAGGGTAAGAAGAAGATAGACCTTGTGCTCAAGACCTCGGAGGAGGATATTTCAACCCCTGAAGAGCTTTACCGCGCCCAGACCGCTACCCCCACGGGCCGCGTTGTCCCTGTTTCGTCCCTTTCAAGGCTCGTAAGGACGACGGGCATCTCCGAGATAAGGCACCTCGAAAGGAAGAGGACCATCACCCTGCAGGTGACGCCGCCTCTTGATATGCCCCTTGAGACGGTTATGGAGGGGATAAAGAGAAAGTACATCCCGGCGCTTAAAAAGCAGGGGATACTCAATGGGATAGATGTGAGGCTCGCGGGAGCCGCCGACAAGCTCACAGAGGCGAGACAGGCCATACAGTGGAACTTTATCCTCGCCGCAATAATAATCTATCTCCTCATGGCGGCCCTCTTCGAGAATTTTATTTATCCGCTCATAGTCATGTTCACCATCCCGCTTGCCGGCGCGGGCGGTTTTATCGGGCTCAAATTCGTCAATATATTCATAGCTCGATCGCCCTTCGACATACTGACCATGCTCGGCTTCGTCATACTCATAGGGGTCGTGGTAAATAACGCCATACTCATAGTACACCAGTCCCAGAACTTCATACGCTACCAGAACCTCGCCCCCCGCCAGGCTGTGCTCGACGCGACACGGTCGAGGCTCAGGCCCATTTACATGAGCGCTTTCACATCCATCTTCGGCATGCTCCCCCTCGTGGTGGCGCCGGGCCCGGGAAGCGAGCTCTACAGGGGGCTCGGGAGCGTAGTGCTCGGCGGCATCGCGCTTTCCACCATATTTACCACCTTCATAATACCCGCGCTCCTCATGTTCGTAATAAATAAGGAACGCCCCGCCGGGAAAAAGAGCGACGAAGAGATAGATACGGCGTAGCCCGCGTCGAAGTCACCGGCCGGTCCCGTCCCTTATGGTTAAAAATATAAAATTTGATTTTTTATTGATGAAAGTCATATAATAAAAGTCGCAGGCGTTGTAAAAAGGACAAAAAAACTCAGGAGTGTAGAGATGTCAGAGATAAATATCACGGGAGATATGACCACGGGAGAGGTTACCGAGAGGTGGCCTTCCACAAAAGAGGTCTTCACAAAGTACTTCGGCTCGGGATGCTTTACATGCCCGGCCTTCGGCACTGAGCCCATCTCCATGGCCTGCGCCATGCATTCCACAGACGCGGACATGTTCGTATCGGAACTCATAGCTGCCGCCGAAAAGGACGAAGGGCTCGCCCAGTAATCTTTTTATTGTGAAGGCGCGGAGGGAGATTTTTCCCGTTCACGCAAGACCGCAAAAGTATGTCCCGGACTCCGCCGTTGAGGCGGCGCGGCCTTTTCTCTGCCCCGGCCCTTAAAACCGTCTTGACTTATACCCGCCTTTGCCATATCTTTTAAAAAATCCTAATACTTCGATTTTTCACGCAATTACAGCGTTAAAACCGGACGGACTATGACCTTCAGGGAAGTTCTCTCACCGGGAGAAGAGAGGTTCGAGAGGCGGAGAAAGGCCTTGGGGTATTTTCTCGCCCCCCTTGTGTTTATAGTCCTTTATTTCGCGCCCCTTGGGACCCTCGCCGACAGGCCCCAAAAACTGGCGGCTGTGCTCGGCCTCGTCATAGTCTTCTGGCTCACCGAGACCATACCCTTGGCAGTTGCCGCGATCCTCGGAGCGGTCCTTAACGTGCTCCTAGGCGTGGCCCCGGCCAGGGAGGTCTTCGCGCCTTTCGCCCACCCCCTCGTATTCCTCTTTATCGGGAGTTTTATCCTCGCCGAGGCCATCACCCAACACGGCCTCGACAGGAGGTTCGCCTTTACAATATTCTCCATAAGGTTTTTGCAGAAGAGTCCGGCCCGTGTCCTCTTTGCCTTTGGTTTAATCGTTGCCGTGGTATCCATGTGGATAAGCAATACCGCTTCTACGGCCATGATGCTACCCATAGCCCTTGGCGTGCTCGCGGCCATGAAGGACCTCCACGGGGATTCAGGCGGCTATGATTTTAATAAATTTTCCACGGCCATGATGCTCATGGTGGCATACGGCGCTTCCGTCGGCGGTATAGCCACGCCCATAGGCACGCCCCCCAACGTCATAGGGCTTGGCATGATTAATGAACTCATAGGGGTGAGGATTACCTTTTACGAGTGGATGGTATTCGCCCTGCCCATAACAGCGGTCATGTTCATCTTTCTCTTTATTACGCTCGGCTCAGGGAGGGCTTTTAAACGCGCCAGGCTTATCGGCATCGACGCTTTTATGGAGAAAGCGAGAAACGACCTCGGCCCGTGGAAGCGGGGGGAGATAAATACGGCCTTCTGTTTCGCCGTGGCCGTCTTCCTCTGGATATTGCCGAGTATAGCCGGGCTTGCCCTCGGTAAGGAGGCGGAGTTGGCGAAGTTATTGACAGAGAGGCTCAATACGGGGGTGGTGGCCGTATTCGCCGCCACGCTCCTATTTCTCATGCCCGTTTCATTCAAAAAGGCTGAGTTTACCATGGGATGGAGGAGGGCCTCTCGCATAGACTGGGGCACCATCCTGCTCTTCGGAGGGGGTTTGAGCCTTGGGAGCCTCATGTTCAGCACCGGCCTCGCCGACTTCATGGGCAAGGCACTTACGGGGGCAACGGGCGCGTCGAGCCTCTGGGGGATTACGGCCATAGGCACGGCGCTGGCTATAATATTAAGCGAGACCACCTCGAACACGGCCTCTGCCAACATGATAATACCCGTTATGATAGCCATTGCCCAGGGCGCCGGGGTATCTGCGCTGCCTCCGGCCCTTGGAGCTACCCTGGGGGCGAGTTTCGGCTTCATGCTCCCCGTATCCACCCCTCCAAACGCCATAGTCTACGGCTCGGGCCTCGTACCCATACTCTCAATGGTCAGGAAGGGCGTCATCTTCGACATTGGCGGGTTCTTCATCATCGTCTTCGGGGTAATGGGCCTCACCACCCTTCTGGGCTGGGCGTGAGGGGAGGGGCTTTTGTCTTTTTGAAGGAGAGTCCGCCCTCTCCCTCCATGAAAAATATTGACAGAAGGAATTCTAAGGGGTAATATTTTTAGTCTATTTCGACAATCACTTATCTCAAACAACGCCCCCGTAGCTCAGTGGATAGAGCATCGGATTCCTAATCCGTGAGTCGGACGTTCGAGTCGTCTCGGGGGCACCATTTTCTCCACCACCCCTCTACATGCCGGTCTTCTCTTATCCTTATGCGGATTTTTCCTGCGCGCACAGCCGCGCCCAAACCGGCCGGATAAAGTGTTTTTTTTTGTCTTCTAACCCGCTGTTAATCTCCATGGTGTATAATTAAATACTATAAACTTACGCCGTTGTTGGAGGCCGGCCTGAATATATAGGAAAATTCCCCGGAGCGCATCTTTAGGAGGTGTCACCATGGACGACTTGAATCCCAAGCCCATTGCTCACAGCAAGCCCTTTCATTTTGTGACCACTGTACTGACATTTCTCGACGACGTCATCCTCACAGTCGTGGCCGTCGCCTTGATAGGTGTGGCCGTACTCCTGCTCTACGAGGCGTTGACCGATTTCCTGCTCTATTCATCGACCCACACAGTCGCCCATATTATCGGGGAGTTGTTGTTCGTCCTTATCATCATGGAGCTCTTCAGGCAGGTCTTTCGCCAGATTACCCGGAAGAGTTTTTCACTTAACCCCTTCATATTCATAGGGTTCATCGCTGGCATAAGGGGGATGCTCTTGATGCAGATGAAACTGGCCATGGGCGAGGCCGAATTCCAGGAGGGGGTGTATATGATCGCCGTGTACGCCGTGGTCCTGCTCATACTGGTCGTCTCCTATTACGTGTACAATAAGGCAAGAACGGATTCGTTGGGAAGCCAAACCTCAGCGCCAGGTGAGAAACCCTTAGACTCATGAGAACCTGATATAAAGTCTTTCAAATCCACCATGACAGTAAGTTTTACGCCATGGCCCTCCTTGGAGATTACTTGATGAAAGACGGGACTGCCAAAACGGCAGTAGTCATACTGCTTCTCTCGGCCTTTACGCTCTTTATCGCGGGCTGTAAGCAGACCCTGCCAGAGATAGATTCCCCCGGAGCGAAACTCTATATAGCAAAGTGCGGTATATGCCACCCGCCACGCCATCCTCAAATACACACATACAAGGCCTGGAAAAAGATCGTACCAATTATGGATAAGAGGGCGCAGGAGAGCGGCCTGAGGGCTCCCCTGACCGAAGAAGAAAAGGCCGCGATACTGGAGTACCTGAGAAAGCACGCGAGAAAGATGTTCTAACCCCGCCTGACGTCAAACCCCTTTTCACCGATATAATACGCCCGGCATCACGCCCCGGAAAAATAGGGTTGCAGGAGTTTTTTATTTAGTGTAATTTTAATATGAATTATCTTGCCGCTCGCAACCTTGCGCCAGTAAAGAAAGGGCGCGGTGGCGGCTGTCATATAACATTTGAGAGGGGAGGGGGTTCTTGATTAAATTCCTGAGGATATTTTCGCACGTTACGGCCTTTCCGGCGCTCCTTGCGTTCTTTTACATCATAATAAAGTCACTCGACAGGGAAGCGTCCGGCTATAGCGGCGCCTTTCCCTTTGTAATCGCGTTCATAATTCTCTTATTCCCAATGGCATTCAACCGGGCCGCCTGGTTGCTGGATAAAAGAAGGGGAGTGAAGAAGTAAGATAAAAGCCCCGGCCCGCTGTCCCTGCAACACCCGCCGTCTTCCCTGAAGTTTCCTCCTGTTACTTCCTGAAGAAGAGTAGCCACAATATTACGGCGAGCATAACGCCGAAGGCGATCCTGAGTATTACCGCGGGGTTGATCCTCGGCGCCTTGGCCCCGCAGTGTGGACATTCCTCTTCCATGCCCGTTACGGGTTTCCCGCACTTGTAACAAGAGAGCATCTTGGTCTTTTTTTTGCGCTGTCCGCCCTTGTCCGCCGAACCCTTGTCCATATATTTTCTCCCTTACGGAATAATGAGTGATAACTTCAGGCGGCAAGATAACATAAAATCAACGCCGCTACAACCGTGCCCTTTGAAACGCCATCGTGGGCCGGCCCTTTAATCCAGGTCTTTTCACTGCGGCGGGGGGTGATAAGAGAAATAAAAAAAATTGCATAATTGATTAATACAGGTATACTTAACAACTAAACCTGAAAGCGATTATAAATTTTACGGAGCGCCTTATGCCTTATTATCTCGTATGCCCGGTTGTAGACGACAGCAATGAGCCCGGCCCCTGCTACTGGATGAGGGACGGCGGCGACAGGTGGAACAATTTTGTCAAGGGCGAATGGCCCGTTAAGAAGGACAATGACCTTGTGAAGGAGAAGTTAAGGGTCGGCCACGTCTCGGAACTTGACTGGCACGAGACCCCTCTCAGGGACCCGTCATCCTCTTCAGGTTGGCTTTCGAGAGGGGGCAGGTACTTCGGCTGTCCATCGTACTGGCATGACAAGTTCGCCCCCTATGTGCTCGGCATATCGGTGGACGAGATGGAGGCACAGGGATGGGTCAGGGTCAACGACTCAAAGTATTATACCTGCGAAAAGGAATTATCTGCCGAGCAGAAGAACTGGCTTGCGCATAAAGGTTATAAGATTTATAGTTCCTGACGGACACGTTCATCCAGATTGAGTGATTTAAAAAGCGCAAGATGGAAAAACGAAAGCTTTTACGCTATATTACAGGAAATAAGTAACAGAATAAAACCCCCGGACAACACCCTTTGTTCTTCTCTAATATCACCGTGCTACTCTCTTGCGCGGTCCCCCCGGCCATGCTCTTCTAATCTTTCCATAATATTTTGTATGATATGCAGAATCCCTCAAAGGGACTCTACCGGCCTTCTTCCACCCACCATTCGATAAAGGGCTGTAAGACGCCACCGCGTCCCCCGCAGTTACCCCTCTTCTGGACAGGTATTTTATTTGAAAAAACTTGCCATTGGGATTAAATCTGATATTTTACCTCTATGGGCAAGTCAAGAGCGAAGTTCACCGCCACGGTAATAATAACGGCTGTAGTTGTTATTTTAATCGTCTACGGCTTTGAGCGCGCCGAGAGGTACTCGTCTTCCACGGAGTTCTGCATCAGATGCCACAGCATGACCTACCCTTACGAAGGGCTCAAAAAATCAGTACACCGCGGGCCCCTGGGCATAAACCCCGGGTGCGGCGACTGCCATCTGCCGCCGCAATTCACAAAAAGGGTCTGGAGGCATTTAAGGGGCGTAAGAGAGCTGATAAATGAATGGAGGTACGACTTCTCAACGAAAGAAGCCTTTGACGCGCGAAAACCCGCGATGACCGCGAAGGCGAGGGCAAGTTTCAGGGCCTGGGACAGTTCTCCCTGCAGGAGCTGCCATGAGACGCCAAGGCCCGTCTCGGGCTTCGGTAAAAGCGCCCACGCCACCATGAAAGAGCGGGGGCTTACGTGCGTTGACTGCCACAGGGGCCTTTTCCACGACCCGGCGGGGAGTTGAAGGTGGCTTACCATGAAGTCCCGCTTTTTTTGCACCCATTTGTGCTATACTCTGAGTAAGGACTTTATCGCCTGCAGGCAAGGCAAGGCTCACAACAACCGGTATTTTCTACATTATTTTAAAGGGGAGGTATGAGATGTCCGTAGAGGCCTTTGTCTTTATAGAGTGCGAGCACGCCAAAGCAAGGGAGGTCCAGGAGAAGATTTCAAAGATAGGGGGGGTAAAGTCCGTAGATATGGTCACAGGGCCTTACGACCTAATCGCCCGTGTGGCCGCGTCCAACTTCAAGATACTTGGTGACGTGGTAATGCGCAAGATACAGGCCTTGAAATACGTAAAAAGAACCCTCACTAACGTTATTATCCAGTAAGTTTTATTTCAATCCTGTGGCCGCTCATTCAACAGGCGCCCGAATTCCCGGGTTCGACAATATGATGCGTATTGTCGGTTGTTTGCAATCCTGGCGATGCGAAAAGAATTTTTATGGGAGAAGGAAGGTACCGCGCATAGGCTGATGTAGTTTATGAAGTTTATGGCGTACTTCTTTGATTAATCTATTAATTGGTACCTGCCTGCTTATTAAGGCTAAATCGTCGTGTCGCATAATGGATATTATGTCAAATAGCATTACGAGATTGAATCAGTTCTTGCCTGGTCCACTAAAAGAGCCCCTCTCTTCCCGTCCATCCCCCCATCCACCTCTTCCAAAGAAAAACTACCCCCGTGGGTGACTCTTCTTGTGGAGCCTCTTTAACCGTTCAGTTGTGACGTGAGTATAAATTTGCGTGGCCGAGATGTCGGAGTGTCCGAGCATGGCCTGAACGTGCCTCAGGTCCGCCCCCCTGTCAAGCAGATGGGTGGCAAAGGAGTGGCGAAGAATATGGGGCTTGACCTTGCCCACATCTATATCGGCGATTAATGCGAGTTTTTTAATGATTACCCAGTAATTCTGCCTCGTCATGGGGCGCTTTCTCTTCGTAAGGAAGAGGTATTTACTCGTCCCCCCTTTTAAAAATACCTGCCTCGCCCCCTCCATGTATTGTCTGAGCCAAACCATGGCCTCCTCGCCGAAGGGTACTAGCCTCTCCTTCGAGCCCTTTCCAAAGGCCGATAAAAAACCCCTCTGGAGGTTTATGTCGTTCATCTTTAGCCCCACGAGTTCAGATACCCGGAGGCCCGTGGCATAAAGGGTCTCAAGCATGGCCCTGTCCCTCAGTCCTGTGGGGGTGGACGTATCAGGAGCGCTTAAGAGGCTCGAAACCTCCCTTAAAGTCAGGAATTCAGGCAGGGACGGCGCGAACCTCGGCAAACCCACCTGGGCGCAGGGGGATTCCTTAATCGCGCCTTTTTTCAAAAGATATTTGTAAAAACCCCTTATGGCGATAAGCGTCCTCGTATATGACCTCACCGAGCGTCCGCTTTCTCTTAAGTACTTGAGAAAATTTGAGACATCTTCGGGCCGAACCTCTGCGAGAGAGATTTTACCTGCCGCAGTAAAGCGTAAAAACCCTTTTAAATCACGCGAATAGGAGTCTCTCGTATTAAGGCTCAACCCTCTTTCCACGATTATGTAGTCGAGGTACTCTTCAATGAGGGAATCACAACTCATGGCTTACCCATAGGCATATGAAAACCGGCTTACCTTTCGATTTCTTTCAGGCGCACGTATCAGGCCTTCTCCTCAAGAGTTTTCGCCTTGCTCTCCAGATGGTTCTTGAGGGCCTCCGCTATCGCAACGAGGCGTTCCCTGTGGTATATCTTCTGTCCGAAGATATCCTTTACGTAAAAGACATCGGCAGCCTCCCCGCCTTTTGTGGATATCTTGGCCAGGTTGATATAAAGGCCCAGTTGAAAGAGCTTGCTCGTTATATCATATAGGAGCCCGATCCTGTTCTGGGTGAGTATCTCGATGACCGTGTATGATTCGGAGACCTCGTTGTCGATATTCACCCTCGTGGGAACGCCTGGTTTCGCCTTCCTGTCAAGGATGGAAGGTCTCCTCTTGCCGGCGACGTCCTCGATCCTCTTCCTGCCCGTTATTACGTCGCTTAAGTCCGTATCTATCTTTTTGAGTTTGAATTCATCGGTTACGAGGCTGCCGTGGGGGCTTCTCACCTGGAGTATATCGAGGGCCACACCGTTTTTGAGGGTGAGTATCTGGGCGCCCAGTATGTCTATGCCGCTGGCGGCCATGACGCCGGCTATCATTGAGAAGAGCCCCTGTATGTCATAGGCGCATACGATGACCTCGGTGTACTCGCGTTCCCTGTCCTGACGGACATTGAGCACGTGAGGGACTGCGCTCTTGAAGTCCTTCAGTACCTTTAAATGGCCGGCTATGGTCAAGGGGCTGTTGGAGAGGAAATACCTCTGTGGCAGGAGTTTGAAGTACTCTTCAACCCACTGAGGCTCAAAACCCTGCGGTATGAGTTTTTTTATCGTCTCGCTCTTGATCCTCTCAATCCTCGGCTCCGCGGCCTCTATCTCAAAGTCGCCCCTTTCAAGGACCTTGAGCACCTTGAGATAAAGTTCCTGAAAGAGCGCGCCCTTCCACTGGTTCCATACGTCGGGGCCCACGGCCCTTACGTCGGCGAAGGTAAGGAGGTACAACATGTTGAGCCTCTTGACGTCGCCGACCTTTTTGGCGAATTCTACTACAAGTTTTTCGTCATGTATGTCCCTGTACTGGGCCGTGTTGGCGAGAATCAAGTGGTTCCTTACAAGGAAGACGAGCGTCTCCTCATCTTCCTCGCTTAAGCAGAGCCTTCGCGCTATATGGGGAACGACTTCAGCGCCCTTTTCCGAATGGCCCTTGCCCAGCGCCTTTCCTATATCATGAAAAAGTACGGCGAGCATCAATACGGCCCTGTCTTCAAGTTCAGCGTACAGGGCCGCGAAATGGGGAAAATCCCCCTTATACACCCCTGTGAGCCTTTCTATCTCCCTCACGGCGAAGAGGCTGTGCTCGTCGACGGTGTATATATGGTAGAGGTCGTGCTGGACGCGGCATCTTATCGATGCGAACTCAGGGATATATTTGTCGAGAAATTTAAGCCTGTGCATCTCTTTGAGGGGCCTGTAGGGGGCGGCGCCCCTTAATATCCTCAAGAAGGCCTTTGCCACCTCTTCTGAGTCGCTTAGCTCCTCGCCGGCCCTGTCAAGGTAATCGAGTATGAGGTCCTTTACGTGCTGGTTCAACTCAACGGAGCTGGCCTGGGCGTGTTCAAAGGCCTTTATGGCCGTAAGAGGGTCTTCTATTGAGGTCATGGCCGGGTCGATACACAACTCTCCCCTTGAGATAAAAAAAACATCGTCAAGGGGGACTTTTTTCGTCGGCCAGAGTCCGGGTTTTTTACCATGCCTGTGCATGTACCTCGATAGGATGAGGTTGGAGTAATGGTTTATATTAGACGCGTTCCTGTAATACGCCTCCATGAAATGCTCAACGGCGAGTCCCTTCTCCGTCTTCGAGAAACCCAGGAGCCGTGCGAGCCTTCTCTGGTGGTCGAATGTGAGCTGGTCCGTCTTCCTTGAGGTCTCGAAATGGATGTCGTTACGCACCCAGAGGAGAAAGTCCACGGATTCCATAAGGACTCTCATGTCTCTTCCCGACAAATGCGCCGCCGATTGCCGGTCATGGCCGCCATGGTCCATTGCCTTGGCCACCCACATCGCCGTGTGGAAATCCCTCAGTCCCCCCTCCCCTTCTTTTATGTTGGGCTCGAGTATGTAAATCGAGCCGCCGTATTTTTTATGCCTCGATTCGCTCTCAGCCACCTTTTCGTTGATAAATGATCTCAGTTTGCGCCCGGTAAGGAGTTTTTTTCTTACCGTTGAATTGAGGAGCGAGTAAATCTCCCTGTCTCCGAGGACGAACCTTGCGTCCAGCAGCGATGTAAGGGTCTTAAGATCACCTGCGGCCAGGTCTATGCACTCGCCCGCCGTCCGTATGGAAAACCCCAGGTCAAGGCCCGTGTCCCATAACAGGTACAGAAGGCCCTGCGTGAACTCTTCGAGGCGCGGTGTTACCTTTTTTTTATGGAGGAGCACGAGGTCGATGTCCGAGCGTATGTTTAGTTCGTTCCTGCCGTACCCGCCAACGGCCACAAGTGCCAGGGGCTCGTCGAGTCCCGCCTCGCGCGCCTTGATATCGAAAAGTTTCCTGATGAGGTCATCTATGACAAGGGTGTAGGCCCGGCAGACATCGGTGCCGCGCGCTCCTGCGCGATGGCTTTTCTTGAGCTCGGCCTCGCTCGCCTTAAGGTACCCCTTTACACGCTCTATAAGCGTGGTGGCTTCGGTGGCGCTCAGTGTCTTCAAGAATTCACTGTGGAACATTTTTGTTACGTCCTGAGATGTAAAGGGTTTGCGCGTCTGTAAAATCAACCTCTGCCAGCCGCTTAAAGGAGTCGGGCGGCCAAGGGCTCCGAATTTTCATACATTTTTATTATATGATATATGCGGGGGATAACTCAACAGGAAGGAAGCGATAAAAGGGGTTTTATCAAGTCAAGCCCGGCCCGCGCCGTTAATATGCTCAATAATACCGCGGGTAATCCCCTCGGCCAGTTCGTTTAAATAACTCGAACTCCTCAGGCGCTTCTCATCGCGGGCGTTGCTGATAAAAGAGACCTCCACGAGTATGGACGGCATCCTCGTGCCGACGAGTACGTAAAAGGGAGCGCCCTTGACCCCGTAGCCGTTAATGCCCCGGTACCTGCGCTTCAGCCTGTTGACGAGCCTGTCCTGCACCGAAGTGGCGAGCCTTATGGAGTCGTTGGTCTTGGCCGTCTTTATGAGGTCGGCGAGGATGAACTCGAGGTCGCTCAACCCCTTTTTCGTTGTGGCGTTCTCCCTGGCCGCGACCCTTCGCGCCTCCTGGTCGTTAGTGAGGCTCAGTATGTAGGTCTCCACCCCGCTTGCCGAGCGTCTGGGGCTTGAATTAACGTGGATGGAGACAAAGAGGTCGGCGCCCTTGCTGTTGGCTATGGCGGTCCTCTCCTCAAGGGGGATGAAGATGTCCCTCGTCCTCGTCATTATTATTCTCGACGATAGTTTTCTGGATAATTTCTTGCTTACGAGCCGGGCTATCTTGAGTGTTATGTCCTTTTCCCTCGTCCCCTTCCTGCCAAGTGCGCCGGGGTCCTTGCCGCCGTGGCCCGCGTCAATTACTATGGTGAATTTCTTTTTTGAGGCGTACCTCTTTAACGGCCGAGCCGCTTTCTTGCTCCGGGGGGCAGGCTCTTTCTTTAAGGCGCGAGCGTTGTTTTTCCGTTTACCCGTGATGTCGATGACGAGCCTGAATGGGTCGTTCAGTGGAAATATCCTGTAGTCTTTTATGGACTCTATGTCGAGAACTACGCGTACGGTCTGCTTGTTGTGCTGGCCCACCCGCGCCTTCTTGAGTAGCCCGTCGTAGATGGGGATGGACCTCTTGAGTTTTCCGGAAATGGCGCTTCGGCTGAAATCTATATAGAGCCTCCTGGGCTTGTTGATGGAGGGGTCTTTCCTTAAGAGCCTGTAGTTGTAACGTGTCTTACCCGAAAGGTTTATCACCACTCTCGTATAATCCGGGTTCGACCAGTACCTTATGGCCGTTATATACGACGTGTTTGTGCGCGGATAGACGGCCTTTGACTGAAGCAGGAGAAAGGGAAGTATAAATACAACAATAAGAAGGAGGGCTTTTTTTGTTTTACGGGGCAATCTCGCCAGGGTGGGTAAATTCATATTCTATCGTCTATCAAGCCCTTTAATTTGTTGAGTATGGCGAGGGCCTCCATGGGCGTCGTCCTCTCCACGTCGATACTCTTTATCTCCTCGCGGAGCTCGTCCTTTTTACCGAGGAGGTTCGTCTGGCGAATTTCGGCCTCCCTGGACACCCCTTGCGCCAGGCGCGGTACGCCCCTGTCCGTGAGTTCGCCCTCTTCGAGGTTTTTAAGTATTTCCGCGGCCCTCGTTAAGACCCCGTCGGGCAACCCGGCGAGCTTCGCCACGTGTATGCCGTAGGAACTGCTCGCCTCCCCTGCCACGACCTTCCTCAGGAACTTGATCTCGCCGTTCCACTCCCTGACGGCCATATTATAATTTTTGACACGCTCCTTTGTCAAGGAGAGCTCTGTAAGCTCGTGGTAATGTGTGGCAAAGAGCGTCTTTGCCGAGGCCTCTGGGTGGTCGTGGAGGTACTCGACGACTGCCCAGGCTATGCTGAGTCCGTCGAAGGTGGAGGTGCCGCGGCCCACCTCGTCGAGTATGACGAGGCTCCTGGGCGTAACGTTATTTAATATATTGGCAGTCTCGTTCATCTCCACCATGAAGGTCGATTGACCGCGAGCGAGGTCGTCAGAGGCGCCGACGCGCGTAAAAATCCTGTCCACCACGCCGAGTACGGCCCTTGAGGCCGGCACAAATGAGCCTGTCTGGGCCATGAAGACGATGAGGGCGTTCTGCCTCAGGTACGTTGATTTGCCCGCCATGTTCGGGCCCGTGAGTATGACTATCTGCGCCGAGCCGTTGTCGAGGCGTATATCGTTGGGTATGAACCCCTCATCTGAATTCGCCTCCACCACGGGGTGCCTGCCGTCCTCGATGATGATTTCATCGCAGCCGTTTACAACGGGTTTTACGTAGCCGAACCTCGCGGCGGCCGAGGCAAAGGACAAGAGCGCGTCGAGTACGGATATCAATTCAGCCGTCCGGGCGATCCTCCCGGTAAAAGGCGTCAGCCCCTTTACGAGGGCCTCGAAGAGTTCCGCCTCGAGTTTGAGGGACCTCTCCTCGGCGGTCAAAATCTTGAATTCCCACTCCTTCAACTCCGGGGTTATGTACCTCTCGGCGTTTACAAGGGTCTGTTTCCTCGTGTATTCGAGGGGGACGTTCTTGAGGTGCGTCTTTGTAATCTCTATATAATAGCCGAAGACCCTGTTGTAGCCCACCTTCAGCGAGCCTATGCCCGTTCTCTTGCGCTCCTGAGCCTCAAGGCTTGTAATCCAGTCCTTGCCCCCGGAACCTGTCTCACGCAGTCCGTCGAGCTCGGCGCTAAAACCCTTTTTTATCACGCCCCCGTCTTTTACCGAATGAGGCGGGGGGTCAGTGAGGGCCCCGTCTATGAGGGCCGCGGCCTCGTCTACGGAGTCGATATCTTCCACAAGCTCCTTTAAAAGAGGGGAACTTAACAGGGAAGCGGCTTCTTTTATAAGGGAGACTTTTTTAAGGGAATTTTTAAGCGAGACGAGGTCCCTTGGGGCGGCTACGCCGAGGGAGACCCTCGCCGTCAGCCTCTCAAGGTCATATACGTCGGAAAGGCCGCTCCTTAAACGGTCACTGAGCAGTGTCTCTTCAAGGAGTTCCTCTACGGCGTTCAAGCGTCTTTCTATGGCGTCTACGTCCTTAAGCGGCCTTGCGAGCCAGGCCTTGAGGCGCCTCGCCCCCAGGGCCGTTGAGGTAAAGTCCAAGACCTCGAAGAGCGTGCCCTTCGAGCCCCTTGAAACGAGGTTCCCGGTTATCTCGAGGTTCCTTCTCGTTGTGCTGTCAACGACCATGAAATCGCCGGTAAAATAGGGTGTGCATTTTTTTATATGGGCAAGCTCCGAGCGCTGGGTCTCCTTGATGTAGTTAAGGAGCGCGCCCGCGGCCTCCACCCCGGCTGTAAGCCCTGAAAACCCGAAGCCGTCAAGCGAATGCGTGGCGAAGTGCTTTCGCATCCTCTCAAGGTTTAGACTGAAGTCAAAATCGTAGTTATTTAAGGGTGTTATCTTTTTTATCGAGGCGTCGCCGGTGAAATCTACGTCCTCAGAGCCTTCGTCCACGAGGAGCTCAAGGGGGCCTATGCGCCTTAACTCATCGCAGAGCACCGCAGCGTCGTCAAACTCGGTAACCCTGAACTCACCAGTAGAGATATCCATATAGGACAGTCCGTATTTTTTCTTGCTTATGGAAATGGAGGCGATGAAGTTGTTGGCCGTGGGGTCGAGCATTTCATCGTCGAGGACCGTGCCCGGAGTTATCACTCTCGTGACCGCCCTCCGTACAATCCCCTTGGCCTTTGACGGGTCCTCGACCTGGTCGCATACGGCGACCCTGAAACCCTCGGCTATTAGTTTCTTTATATAACCCTTTGCCGCGTGGTATGGCAGGCCGCACATGGGTATTTTTCTTGTACGGTCCCTTGAGGTGAGCGCTATGCCGAGGATGCGGGACGCCGTTACCGCGTCTTCGTAAAACATCTCATAAAAGTCCCCCATCCTGAAAAAGAGGATGGCGTCCTTTAAGCCCTCCTTTATCTCGAGGTACTGGCGCATGGCCGGCGTCGGGGCTGATGCGCCCTTGAAATTTGTCGCCGTCTCTCCCGGCATAATTTTTCTCTGGGAATGATGTTGTGTAATGAACTAAGTGAAAATCCCGCAACGCGCTAAAAAATCATACGAACCAGTTTTCCTTCTCGAACTCCTCGGTGGGCACCTCTAATTGGAGATACCCCTTGAGAGGCCACCTCTCCGGTCCCAGCGGACCGGCGTCGATCTTTATGAAAATCCTGAATTTTTCTCCCTCTGCCACGTTGATGGCATCAAGGGCCACGGCGAGTTCAACCACCCTCTCCGAGGCTATCCTCTCGATTGCGGCGATTTCCCTCCACCCTTCCTTCTCTTGAGTCTTCTCGAAGACCCCGGCAGTGGACTCTGCACCACGGACGTGGCCTTCAACCTTAACGAGGGACGGGTCAATGAAGATTATGGTAAAATTCCACTCCTCTTCGTAGGGGACGCGGTCCTTGCAATAATCGAACCTGAAAAAGAGTTCCTTCTTTGAAAAACCATAGGATATACCCTCCACAAGGCTGTCTGTATGGGTCTCCCTGTGCATGGCCGCCCCGAAGAAGCGGTGCTCTATCCTCCCCGAGCCCATCCACTCGAAGTAATTAGTCACCTCGCCGTCTATAACGGGGTTTATATACGCCGACGGTATCGAGATGGGGCTGAAGACCTTGTCCTCTATTATTATGGGAATGTCGAGCGCCATGGGCGGGTCCTGGCCTATGAGTTTATAGACCTTCTTCAAGTGGTTTCTGAAGAGGGCGTCGAACTGCTCGTCGTTGGCCGAAGAATGTTCGTCGCCGTACCACCAGAACCAGTCGCTCCCCTCGGCCGCGTAAATCTGCTTCCATGCCGCTTTAAGCTCCTCGCTTTGCCCTGCTCCGTCGTCCTTCACGGATGCCTCATGCTCCACGAGCGCCTTTCTCGCGTCGTATATAAGGTCCCAGCCCGTGTTGTCCTCATTATGGCCTATCCAGATGTTGAAGTTATGGCTTATCCATGAGCCGGGGTAGAGCCAGTCGAGCCTCTCAGACGGCGGGTCCTTGGAGAGAAACTCGCTTACGGTCACGCATTTGAGCCTTTCGTCCCTGGAAAGTCTGGAGTATAGGCTTACAAGAAAATCCCTGCCGTCGTTTTTGAAACTCTCCCATGCGTTTTCTCCGTCGAGTATGATGGGGACTATATGCCGGGACGGGTCTTCGACGACGTCGTATATGCGGTGGAGCCTTGAGATGAAATCATCGGCGGCCCTCTCAGGGTCCATCTTCGCGTAGTCAAAGCCGATGAGGTCGGACAAGATATGGTCCCTGAAGAGCAACGTAAGCCTTCCTCCCACAGTCTCGGCGTAATAGGGGCTGTAGAGGAATGAGTCCATGGGGTGGCCGTAGTTGTCCCG
>BTQV01000007.1:0-21028 GCA_036986055.1 Thermodesulfobacteriota bacterium | reverse complement strand
GGGAGGCTTGTCGAGCTCCTCCTCCATCTGCCTGTGATAGGCCATTATGGAATAATAGTCAAAGCCCGTCTTTACTGAAGCGGAGAGGCTCTGAGAAAGCCATGCCAGCGCCCCCGGAGGGTTGGTAACGCTCTCGTACATGAGATTTATGGCGAACTTGACGTCGGGGTTTTTGCCCCTCACCGTCTCTTTCAGCCTTGAGGCCACATAAAGAAGCCTTTTGTTCTTCCATGAGGCCCACTCCCAGAATAGCGGCGTATAGTTTACAGCCGCCGACTCTCCCGAACGCGTATACAGAGCGGCCGGGTCCAGCACAAGGCCCGTCTCCTTTTTAAATAGCGCCGAGGCGTAAGCTCCGAAGCCCTCGTTATGTTTCAATACAAGGTCGTCCTGAAAAAGGATACCGTCTATGCCATAATCGGCGAGGTCGGAAAAGAGGGCTTCGAGGTGGGCTACGGCCCTGTCGTTAAAGAGGTCGAGCCCCTTGCAGAGGAAAGTCTTTCCAGTCCTCAAGTCATAGCCCTTGCAGGCGAGGTCGGAATCACCATCAATACCGTAGTCCGCGTACCTCGTCGTCATCCACGCGAAAATCCTCAGGCCGTTCTCATGGGCAAGGTCCACAAACCCCTTGAGAAGGTCTTTTATGACGGGGGCCTCTTCGGTCTTGAAATATACCCCGCTCAGCCTGGTCCCGGCGGCGGCCGGGTAAAACCTGTCGCCAGGGTTATGAAAGACCCTCACTATGACCGTATCCACGCCGGCCTCTTTAAGGCGCCTTAATTCCTTTCCCACCTCTGCGGGACCGGCCCCCTCAAAGAGCGCGACTTGAACGGCCGTTAAACCTGCCGGTCTCCTTACAGGAGCAGGTCTCCGGGGCTCGATAACCACAACGGGCAGGTTCTCGCTCAAATACCTCTTATGCGCCTCGGCCATCTTCTTTTCGGCCATCCCCCTGAAAGGACTGCCTTTGAAGTTCTCCACAAAGAGCCTGAAGACATTTTCGGCCTCATGAAAGAGTCCGGCCTTGAAGTACGCTTCCCCCTGTCTGAACTGGGCGTCTGGAATAAGCCCGCTCGCGGGGAACATCTCTATGAGCCTGCCGTACTCTCTGGCCGCCGCCTTGTATTCACCCTCGCGGTCAAGGAACCCGGCGAAACTGAACTGGCCGGAGTCGGTGAAATATGGTTTTATCGATTCCGCGCGGGCGGCGTGGCCCAGGAGGAGAATAAAAAATATTATAAGGAAGACCCCCGGAACGCGTCTCCGGCGAGAGGTCTTGCGGAGGACGAAAAGAAATCCTTTCAGAATACCAACATCGTTCATAAGTTCTTATTATAACAGAATAAAAACTACAATTCATGGCATAAAAACAACTTCACCTTAGGCGCTGGCACTTAACGGCCCGCAGAGAGAGGGTCCGCGGGGAGCGTCAAAAAATCTTTTTCACCGCCTCTTTTATTGTGGAGACCGCCGTAAACTCCATGGACCCTGTCTTTTTAAGCCCCTTAAGATTGTCTTTAGCGATTACGCAGGTCTCAAACCCGAGTTTGTACGCCTCCTTTACCCTCTGGGCGGCCTGGCTCACCGCTCTCACCTCTCCCGTTAGCCCCACCTCCCCGAAGACGACGGTCTTGGGGTCCATGGGCTTGTCGAGGAAGTTTGAGGCTATGGAGGCTATGACGGCGAGATCTGCCGCAGGCTCGTCGAGGCGTATGCCGCCGGCCACCTTGACGAAGATGTCGTTGTTCGCGAGCGTGAGGCTCGCCTTCTTTTCGAGCACCGCCGCAAGGAGCATTACCCTGTTATGGTCGATGCCTACTATGGTCCTGCGGGGAACGCCGAATATGGTGGGGCATATAAGCGCCTGCACCTCGACGAGTACGACCCTCGTGCCCTCGAGGCTCGGTATGACCGCGGAGCCCGAAGCCCCGACGGGCCTCTCGGCTAAAAATATCTCCGAGGGGTTCTTTACCTCCTTGAGACCCGCTTCGCCCATCTCGAAGATGCCTATCTCCATTACAGAGCCGAAACGGTTTTTGACGGCCCTCAAAATCCTGTAGACGTGGTTCCTCTCGCCCTCGAAATACAGTACCGTGTCCACCATGTGCTCAAGGACCCTGGGGCCCGCGATAAAACCTTCCTTGGTGACATGGCCTATGAGAAAAAGAGGTACGCCCGACTTCTTTGCGAGGCTTATAAGCCTCGCCGAGACCTCCCTTAACTGGCCGAGGCTCCCGGGAGAGCCGCCCATATCCGTGGTGTAAAGCGTCTGGACCGAGTCTATGACCACGGCCTCGGGGCCGGACTTCCTTATGGCGTCGATGACCCTTTCAAGGCAGGTCTCGGAGTATACCATGAGGTTTTCGTGCACGGCGCCGAGGCGTGTGCCCCTTAGCCGAATCTGACCAGGCGACTCCTCGCCCGTAACATAAAGGACCTTGCGCCCCTGTGCGGCGAAACGCCCCATGGCCTGGAGCATGAGTGTGGACTTGCCTATACCCGGGTCGCCGCCTATGAGGACCGCCGAGCCCGGGACCATGCCCCCGCCGAGGACCCTGTCGAACTCGCCTATGCCCGTCTTCAAACTCTTGTCATCGGCCGCCTCGATGGCGGTAATGGGTAGCGCGGGCTCCCCGGGATCCAGGACCTTGAGCCCCTTGTTTTCAGCCGCCATCTCTTCGAGGAAGGAGTTCCAGGAGTCGCACTCCGGACACCTTCCGAGCCACTTATAAGAGACATGGCCGCAGGACTGACATGTGAATACTATTTTTCCCCTTTTTGCCATGAGTTACGCACACGAAGTCTAAAACAAGAACTTTAAAAATTTCTAACGGCTTTTTTAAAAAAAGCCCGAATTGTCAACCCCTTATGCCACGGATGTTTAAGATTGACAAACGGGCCTGTTCTGCTATTATTATTCCAAAAAGTCAAATATCCCGCTATGGATTCAACAAAGACAGGTATTACCTCCATACTAAATGAACTGAACAAGGCTGTCAAGATGCACAACTTTTATCCTGCCGGGCACCCCCACTTCGCCACGGCCCTGGATAACTGTTTTCATCTTTTAAAAAATCAGATTGAAGAGGCGGGTGAGATAAAGTTCAACATCGACCACAAGGGTTTTTCTTACATGGGCAAGCCTGTTACCGACGGGTCCGCGGAGCTTGCCGACCTTGCGAAAAAGTTCTTTTTAAGGAGGATAAAAGAGCTCTCCATAACATGGAGGGTTACGGGAGAGGAGATTAAAAACCTTATCTTTGTCCTGAGATACGAACCCGACGAACTTACGGCCATGGGTGGCGCCGAAGCTGTACTCGCACAAAACGGCGTCGAGGGAATACTGCTTAACGAGATGCACTACGAAGACCTTAAAAAACTCAAGGCCGAACTCGAGGAAAAAAAGAAGAAGGAAGAAGAGGAAAAAAAGGGGGCTGAAGAAGAGGAGGCTGGGGAGGGCGAGGCTTTAACGGGTGAAGAATCCATGGCCGTGCAACTCGGCGAGACAGAGGCCCCTGGCGCGCCCGTGGACGAGGCCCTTGAGGATTATATCAAGAGGCTCAAGTCCGAGGAGGACCTTTTAAAATTCAACGACCTCTCTGTGAGGATAAAGGAGCGGGCCTCCACTCTCTTTGCCCGAAGTGCCTTTGAAGAGGGATTCTCCGCCGTAGTCGTCTTTCATGAGTTCTCTGGCGCGGATCCGGGGGTCCCGGAGGAGCATCGTTGTATCGCGGGCGAGCAGTTGAACAACCTCCTCACCGACGAGGGCCTCTTGAGGTACCTCGCGGGCAGGGCCGGGATCAAGGAAGACCCCTTCAGGGACGTGGCGAGGGAGGCCTTATTGCGGTGCGGTGAAAGGGCCGCAAAGATAATCCTCGAAGACGCCGTTGGAGCCTCTGAGGCGGGCATACGGAGGAACCTTGTAGAAGTCATAGTCATGTTCGGCAATTTGATGATACCCTTTGTAATGGAGGGGTTAAAGAGCGACAGTTGGTACGTGGTAAGGCAGATGGTCACCATACTCGGAGAACTGGGTGACCCGGAGTTTGTGGGAGTCCTTGAGGAGACTTACGACCACCATGGTTTTGACAACAGGATAAAGAAAGAGGTGCTTAAGAGCCTTGCGAGGATACCGTCGCCGGAGTCCACGGCCTTCCTCTTGAAGGCCCTCGAAGACGAGGACGCGTCGCTCTCCAAACAAGCCATAGTCTCCCTCGGGGTACTTAGAGACCCGGCGGCCGTTGAGAGCATAGGAGAGATAGCGCTTAAATGGGAACCCTTCGCAGACAGGAACGAAGCCCAGAAGGAAGCGATAAAGGCGTTGGGCTTCATAGGGGACAGGCGGGCTGTAGAGATACTCTCAAAGATTATTTCAAGAAAATCGTGGTTCGGCAAAAGGTCCAACCATGAGTTGAAGCAACTGGCCGTAAGTTCTCTCGGCATGATCGGGGGGGACGAGGCCTTTGAGGCGATTGAAAAGGTGTATAAGGACTCCGAGGGCGAGCTTTACGCCACGTGCAAGAGGATCCTTGATAAAAGGGAGAAGAGGCTGTGAACGGCATGAACGCTGAAGATATACTTAAAGGCATAAACGGGGCCCTGCGAGGAACTAAGCTCTACCCACCGGGGCATCCGGCCATAGACAAGGCGGCGAGGACTACACACGAACTTATCTCGAACCTTCTCGCCGGGACGGAGAACTTTGTCATCGCACTGGTGGACGGGGCGCTCGTCTTTGAGGAACAACCCATAGCCGACGGCGACAGGCTCTACCCTGAACTCATGGAATACATGACGGAAAAGAACGTGGGCACGATGGTCTTTGAGCGGGGCGTTGAGACGGGGGAGGTATCGGCGCTTGTGGACGTCCTCACAACGTCGGACGCGGGGGGCAAAGAACTCTCAAACCTTCTTCGGGAGAGGGGGATAACCCACATCACCCTCAAGGCCTTATCAGAGGGCAAGGAACACTTTCTCCAAGTCTACAACGACGCCGTGAATACGGTAAAAGGCGCCATGGACGAGGTGAGGCTTGGCAAAATCCCCATGACAGACCCTGTCACCAGCGTGGTTAACAAGGTGACGGAATCGGTCCTTGCCGACCCCAATGCCATGGTCGGCCTTACCATGATAAAAAACTACGACAACTACCTCTATAACCATTCCGTGAACGTATCCATCCTCGCCGTCTCTCTGGCGAACGCCATGAACCTGACCCCCGACGACATACATGCCGTGGGCGTAGGGGCGCTTCTCCACGACATAGGCAAGACCGGCGTATCAGAGGACATCATAAGGAAACCCGGCGGGCTCAGCTCCGAGGAATGGGAAAAGGTCAAGGAGCACCCGCTTCTCGGCTCGGAGATTATAAAGAGGATGGAAGACATGGCCGACATGATACACAGGTTCGTGTACGAACATCATATCAAATACGACCTCTCGGGATACCCTGAAAGGCACGGCGCCATTCACCCCTACAGCCAGATACTGACTATCTGCGACGCCTATGACGCGCTCACCACCTTGAGGGTCTACCAAAAACCACATAACCCCGTCGAGGCGCTAAAGATTATGAACAACTTCTCGGGGAGGAACTTCGACCCCGTCATACTCAAGGCATTCAGCGATATGATAGGCATATTCCCAGTGGGCACCATGGTACGTCTGTCTACAAACGAAATAGGCATAGTCATGAGAATAAACCCCGACGCCCCGGATACGCCGTCGGTAAAAATCTTATATGACGCCGAAGGTTCCCACTTGACCGAACCCATCGAAGTGGACCTCTCAGGAGAGGCCGGCAAAGGCAAATCCATTATAGCCACGGTAAACCCCGCGAGCGTTGATGTGGAACTGAGCGCCTTCTTTGAAAAGGAGACGGCCTGAGAGGCAGTTCCGCCAAGAACCATCTTTTTCCGCCCAACCCCTGGAAATAAAAAAATCCGCGAAGTCAAAAACCCGCGGACAAAAAAGAACCTTTTACAAAAAAAACCGCATCTACATCAGCAGTCCATCACCCCCAGGGCATTTACCGCAATGGCCCTCATCTTCCTGTTTCCCTTTACCGAAAAATATATCATGGCGTCTTCCGCGCTCTTGTCCCCGATCCTGGCTATGACCTCAAGGGCCTTCTCCACAACACCCTTGTCTTCGCTCTTGAGCGCGTGCATGAGCGGGCCCAAGAGCCTCGAGTCCGTATACCTGCCGATGGCGTCGATGGCGGTCCTGACGACTACCGGGCTGCTGTCGTGGAGCGTTTCAACGAGGCGTGGAAGCACCCTGTCATCGGCCATGCTCCCCAGCGCCCGCAATGCGGCGGCGCGCACGTCCTCGGACGGGTCCTTCAGGCAACCAGCGAGCAAGTCGATAATGGCCTGGCCCTTAAGGTCGGAGAGGGCGTAGATAACCCTTATCTTGTCGAGCATCTCGCCCTGCTCGATCTTGGAGACCATGCGTTCAAGCCCGAGCCTTATCTGGAGCCTTTCAAGGGCCTGGGCGGAAATATTCTTTATCTCCGGGTCCTCGTCCTGAAGGTCTCTGATAAGTATCTTCTTTCTCTTCTCAACGTTGGCCATGTCTATAATCCTATATCAGATTAAAGGCAAATTTTCAAGGATTTCGTTTTGCCACGCCTTCATGGCCTCAAGGGCCGAGTCCGCCTGATCGAGCCTCCTCTTTCGCCTTCCCCCCGGCTTTTTCTCCCCCTGAGGGAGGAGCCCGAAGTTGGCGTTCATCGGCTGGAACGCGCCGCCTGTCGACGTGGAGATATGCTCAAGGAGCGCCCCTGTCATGGTCGAGGGAGGGGGAGCGACTGGTTCCCTGCCTCGGCAAAACCTTACGGCGTTCATACCCGCCACGATACCGGCAACGGCAGACTCGCAGTAACCCTCAACTCCTGTAATCTGGCCGGCGAAGAAGAGGCCCCTCTCTTTTCTCAACTGGAGGGTCCTCGATATAACGCCGGGGGAGTCCATGTAGGTGTTCCTGTGGAGTTTTCCGTACCTCGCGAACTCGGCGTTCTCAAGGGCCGGTATCATTCTAAAGACCCTTGCCTGCTCGCTGAAGGCGAGTTTTGTCTGAAAACCCACCATATTATAAAGTGTGCCGGCGCTGTTCTCCATCCGTAACTGCACAACGGCAAAGGGACGTTTGCCCGTTCGAGGGTCGATGAGGCCCACGGGCCTCAGGGGGCCGAACATCAAGGTCTTTGGCCCTCTCCCTGCCATGGCCTCTATGGGCATACACCCCTCGAAGAGAGGCGTGGACTCGAAATCATGGGGAAGAACGGCCCTGGCCCCGAGGAGTTCCTTAACGAAGACGCCGTACTCATCTTCGTTAAGAGGGCAATTTATGTAGTCGTCCCCCCCTTTATTGTACCTTGAACCGAAGAAGGCCCTGTCCATGTCTATGGAATCACCGTAGACTACGGGTGATACGGCGTCATAGAAGAAGAGGTTTTTTTTGCCTATGAGGGCCTGTAGCCTGGCGGCGAGCCCACCTGTGGTAAGCGGGCCAGTGGCTATGACAAGGGGCCTGTCGCCGGGCAGCTCCGAGACGTCTTGCCTTATTATCTCCACTCCCATCTCCTCGAGCCGCCCCGTTATAAAACTGGAAAAAGCGCCTCTGTCCACGGCGAGCGAGTTTCCCGCGGGGACCCTCGTGGCGTCGGCGGCCTCCAGTATAATGGAACCAAGCAGCCGCATCTCCTCTTTAAGGAGCCCCGAGGCGTTTTCCCTGCCCTCGGATTTCAGGGAGTTGCTGCAGACGAGTTCACCGAGGGTAGAGAGCGTGTGGGCCGGCGAAAATTTCTCCGGCTTCATCTCGTAGACGACTGTCTTTAAACCGTTTTTAGCCGCGTAAAAGGCCGCCTCGCTCCCGGCGAGCCCGCCCCCTATTATTGTGACCACGCCGGTTGCGCCTTTCATCATTGTATCCATAACGTAATAGTAACGCCGCCGGGCCGTACCAAGCAAGGTTTTCTTTTCCCTTTCGCCTCGGCCTTCAATTGGGCCGCCTTGCCAGTGGCGTGGAAATATGATACTTTTTTAAATATGGGCAAGGTCCGGGCGCACATTTTGATAGAAGGGCTCGTCCAGGGCGTTTACTTCCGCGCAAACACCGTTGAAGTGGCAAAGGCCCGGAAATGCTCGGGCTGGGTCAGAAACACCTACGAGGGAGGCGTCGAGGCCGTCATCGAGGGTGAGGAGGCTGATGTAAGGTCTCTTATCGATTGGTGCAGAAAAGGACCCACTATAGCGCGGGTGGACCACGTCGCCGTCGACTGGGAGGCGTATACCGGTGAATTCGACGGTTTCACGGCCGCGCCGTAATCGAGGGCCAGCCCAGGGGCCGCGCCTCAGCGCAAAGAAGAGGTCAATACCTCCTCGCATCGACAGAGAACGAATTAAATCAACTAGATAAAAACTTTTTTCGTAAAAAAACCAGGACGGGGCCTCGTGAAAAGGAACTCAACTATGATAAGGCTGGCATGGAGGCTGACCCTCCTTTCATTTGTCCTTGTATTGTTTGCCAGCTGCGCGCCAAAGTACAAGGGTGACCTGTTTCTCTACCCCGGAAAGGCCGCTACAGAGGGTTATTCCACATCAAATTATGACATGGTCTTTGAAAACAAGGATGTAAAGTTCACCGTCGGGCAGATAACAACTTCCGAGGAATCAGCGTCCTTCCTTGTGGATGACTTTCTCTTGATGAATTATGTTCTCTTAAGGATACGGATAGAGAACAAAACCAGATACAAAATCATCTTCAACCCGGCGCTCGTCTCCTTGAAGGACAACAAGATGGGGTATGAAAAGCCCCTCGATTACACTGACTTCTATCAACTCAGCAGAGACGACAACCGTTTTTCAAGGGACATCTCGGGTTTAGCCAAGGTCTTTTACGACCGCACTGAAATAATCAAGGGCGGGATCACGAGGACGAAGATACTCGTCTTCCCCCCTTTTGAAAAAGGCGTGAAAAAGGCGAACCTCATCATACAGGGACTCTACATAGGCAGAGAGAACCTGGACCTCACCTTTCCCTTCGTCTTGAAGACCGAGGAACCTGTAAAAAAAGTTTTTGAGAGCCTCGACAAAGGAAAAGGGTACAACATCCACAGGATGTTCCCCTGATAATCATCTGAAACGGCCGGGGTGTTACGGGATATACTTCTCAATCCTTTTGCCGGCTTCCTCGGCCTTCTTCTTGACGCTCTCGGCCCTCTTTTTAAACCCGGACATCTTCTCCGTGTACTTTTCGATGGAACTCGACGCCCTTTCGGCCCTGCCCGAGAGTGACCTTATATATTCGTCTCCACCGGAATATATAAAGACCACCCCCAGTATGAACCCCACTAAAAGAATAAACAAAAATTTCTTCATAGACTTCTATTATAACCCGAGTCTCTTCTTTATAACCAGCGCTTCTTTATATGCCTCGCTCCTGGGCACTCCGTATTCCCTGGAGAGCGCCTTTACAACCTCCTTGAGCGGAAGCCCGGACTTGAGGAAGTCCTCCAAATGAGCGGTAAGGGCGCCTTCCCCGTGGCCGCCGCCTTCGGTCCTGATCACAAGGGTTATCTCCCCCTTCAACTCCCTCGACGCAATATCCGCGGCAACGTTACTTGCCCGCCCCCTTATGATCTCTTCATGGAGTTTCGTGACCTCTCTGGCGGCCACCACCTCGACGTCGCCGAGCACCTCGATAATATCCTTAAGTGTCGCCTTTATTCTCCGCGTCGAATCGAAGATCACAAAGGTCTCTTCTCCCCCGAGAAGATCGAGGAGAAACCTTTTCCTCGCGGCGCGGCCGTGGGGCACAAAACCCAGGAACGTGACCCGGTCGAATGGAAGCCCTGAAATACTTAAGATAGCCGCGGGTGCCGAAGGCCCGGGCACTGGTGTGACGTTTATGGAGCTCTCCACGGCGAGCCTTATAAGCCTGAAACCAGGGTCCGAGATGCCGGGGGTTCCGGCGTCGGAGATAAGCGCCACGTCCTCGCCGTTAGAGAGTTTCTCCATGATAATGGGCGCCTTCTTTTTTTCGTTATGCTCGAAGTAACTCGTATAGGGGGTATTTATCCCGTAATGGTTGAAAAGTTTTCTCGCCACCCTCGTATCCTCAACGGCCACGAGGGAGACCTCCTTTAGGACCCTTATGGCCCTCAGGGTTATATCCTCGAGATTACCTATGGGCGTGGCCACGACAAAGAGCGTCCCGCTCTGTATCAATCTTTTTCCGTCACCCTTCTTTTCCATAGCACTCACTTCCTCCTCTCAAATATAAAGGCCGTTGAGATAGTCATTACAAGGGCGAAGACGCCGACGAATACGATGTCGAGCAACAGCGGGAGTTCCGATGAGAGCCTGCCCTGCCCGGGGAGGAGTACGTGCTTGAAGGCATCGACGCCGTAACTAAGCGGGTTTATGAAGGAAAATATCCTTATGGACGCCGGAAGGGCCTCTATGGGGTAAAGCGCCCCGCTCAAAAAGAACATGGGGAGCACAAGAAAATTCATTATGACGTTAAAGCCCTCGAGGGAAGTGAGGAGCGAGGCCACGAGAAGCCCCAGTGACGTAATCGAAAAGGCGACAAGCGTCATGAGCAGTATCATTATGAGAAAATCCACCACCCCCACGTCAAGGCCCACCACTGGAGCTATAAAGAGTAGTATGGTGCCCTGGAAGACGGCGAGCGCCGTCCCGCTCATAAGTTTACCCAGGACAATGGTCACGCGAGATACCGGGCTCACGAGCATCTCTCTCAAAAAACCGAATTCCCTGTCCCATACCACGGACATGGTGGAGAACATGGAGCTGAAGAGCAGGGTCATGCCGACGATCCCCGGCAGTATGAACTGGATGTAGTGCGCCCCGGCCGATACATCGATGAGTTTCGTAAACCCCGAGCCCACTATGAATAGCCATATTAGCGGCCTCACCAGCGACACGACGAACCTCCCCCTCTGCCGGAAAAACCTCTTGAACTCCCTTAAGACAATAATGTAAATAGCCCTGTACGCGAACATGCTAACCCTTCAATCCTCTTTTATCCCCTTGACCGCGGCCTCGCCCCGTCTCTTATGGCCCTGCCCGTAAGGTGTATGAAGACCTCTTCGAGGCTCGGCCTCTTGAGGTTGACGGAAATAATGCCCGGGGAGACGGCCTCAAAGAGCCTGGGTATGAACTTTTCTCCGCCTTCCACGAGGAGCACTATGCCTTGCCCGTCAACGATCTTCGCCTTAAGCCCGAAGCGCTTCTCTATTTCGGACGCGGCCTTTCCGTCATCGGAGGTCTTGAGATAGACGGTGTCGCCCTTTACCGAGCGTTTGAGTTCCTCGGGGCTCGCGCAGGCTATAATTCGGCCGTTGTCTATAATCGCTATACGGTCGCAGACCTCGGCCTCGTCCATGTAATGGGTGGTCATGAAGACGGTGTTGCCGAAATTCTTCTTGAGCCTCTCTATGAATTCCCATACGTGGCTCCGGGTCTGGGGGTCGAGACCCAGGGTGGGCTCATCGAGAAAAAGGACCTTGGGCCTGTGGAGCAGCCCGCGGCCCACCTCGAGCCTCCTCTTCATCCCGCCTGAAAAATCCTTTACCAGGTCGCCCCTCCTCTCGCTCAGGCCCACCACATCGAGTATCTCGTCTATCCTCACGTTCATGGTCTTCTTGTCCATGTTGTACATGTAACAATGGAACTTGAGGTTTTCGTAGGCGGTGAGCTGGTTGTCGAGGGTGAACTCCTGAAAGACAAGGCCTATGGAGGAACGCACCTGCCTGGAATTCTTTTTACAATCGTATCCGTTCACCATGACCGTGCCGGAGTCGAAGTTCAGGAGCGTGCAGAGGATGTTTATGGTGGTGGTCTTGCCGGCGCCGTTGGGGCCGAGAAAACCGAAGGTCTCCCCGCCCTCGACCTCGAAACTCACGCCCCTTACGGCCTCGACTCCGCTATATCTCTTTACAAGGTTTTCTACGCTTATGGTCAGCATTTTTTATCAGGGTCAGGGAAGCTCCCGGGACCGGTAAAAAGTTTTCTGATTATAACATAAACAAAGCAGATTAAAAAAAGGGCCGGGTATCCCCGGGTATGGGCGGGTCACGTAATGGAGGCGATGGAGAAACTGAACGTGGAGCCTGCGCCCGGGGTGCTCTCCACATGGATTTTGCCGTCATGTCCCTGTATTATGTGTTTTACTATAGCAAGACCAAGGCCCGTGCCTCCGATGTCACGGCTCCGCGCCTTGTCCACCCTGTAGAACCTCTCAAATATTCTCGGCATATCGTCTTCGGGTATTCCTATCCCCGTATCCGTAATATCCACCCGCACGCGCCCGTTCTCCTTTGCCGCGCTTACAGAGACCTTTCCTCCGGCCGGGGTATATTTGATGGCGTTGTCGAGGAGATTGACCACCACCTGCTCGAGCCTGTCCCTGTCACCGGATACACAGGGGAGGCCTTCAGGGATATTCGTCGTCAACCGGACCTCCCTGTCGCGGGCCTGCTTTTCAAAGCCCTTGACCGTGGAGGTTATAATGTCTTTCAAGTCCACGGGTGTGGAGACCATGGAAAACTGCTGGGTCTCGAGCCTTGAGAGTATGAGGAGGTCGTCTATAATCCTTGACATGCGCGTCGCGTGCCTGTCTATAATCCTCAGAAACTCGCTCCTCCTCTCGGCGTCCATATCGCCGTCAAGGAGTGTCTCGGAATAGCCCTTTATGCTCGCAAGCGGCGTCCTCAGCTCATGGGAGACGTTGGCCACGAAGTCCTTCTTTATCGTCTCCACCCTCTTTTCCTCGGTAACGTCCCTCAAAAAAAGGAGGAGGCTCCTGGAACAGTCCTCCTTGAAAGGCATTATCCGTACGTTAAAGAACCTCGCCCCCTCCGAGACCTCGAGCTCAACGGATTCGCACGAGGGTGAACCAAGGCAACCGCCGACCCTGTCAAGGAGCGCCCTGTTCTTGATAATCTCCTTAACGGGCCTCCCCTCCACGCCCCCGTCCACGGGGAAGGAGTTTATGAAAAAGGGGTTGGCGTAAATGACAACGCCCGAGACATCAAGGACCAGGACCCCTGTGTGCATCTCCCTTATGACCGCGTCGAGTAAAATGTTTTTATCCATGGCCGTCTTTTCCCGCTATACCGGGCGTGGGTTCAGGAATCGTACTTGAACCTGTAGCCCACGCCCCTGACCGTCTCTATGTATTCGCCGACTGATCCGAGCTTGGCCCTCAGGCGCCTTATATGGGTGTCAACGGTCCTTGGCATGACGAAGCACTCGAGCCCCCAGACATTATCGAGGAGCGCGTCCCTTGAAAGGACCCTGCCCCTTGAGTTGATAAGTTCGACGAGGAGGGCGAACTCCTTTGCCGAGAGGTTTACGTCCACGCCCCTTACCGCCACCCTGTGCCTTGAAAGGTCCACCCGGAGGTCGCCGCAGGAGAGTGTCTTCTCCTCTGAGACCCTGTCGCCGGCGCCCGACGACCTCTTGAGCACGGCCTTTACCCTGAGCAAAAGCTCTCTTGGGCTGAATGGTTTTGTTATATAGTCTTCGGCCCCAAGCTCAAAACCCACTATCCTGTCCACCTCCTCGCCCTTTGCCGTGAGCATTATAACGGGGATGTTTGAGGTCCTTTCATCTGCCTTGAGCCTCTTCAAGACCTCTGTTCCGTCCATGTCGGGAAGCATTATGTCGAGAAGTATGAGGCCCGGGCCCTGTTTACCGGCCATATCAATGGCCTCTGGGCCGTCCTTTGCCGAGATAACGGCGAAGCCCGCCTTTGCGAGGTTGTATTCAAGGAGGTTCCTGATATCGGCCTCGTCGTCCACTATGAGAATCTTTTTACTCTTTTCCCTGCTCAACGAGTCTTTTTACCCTCTCTTCTATATCGTCGCGTACGCGCCTGAAGAAATCCGGGCCCATGCCCAACGGGTCTTCTATGGGCCAGTCCTGTTTTTCCCCTTTGAAAGAGGCGGGGCAGACCTCGTCGGCGCTGCAGCAGCCCATGGTAACCACAACGTCGGCCCATTCGAGCATCTCGTCGGTGACCTGGTCCGAGGTCTGCGAAGAGATGTCTATGCCCTTTTCTTTCATCATGGCGATGGTGGTGCGGTTGATGTAGCCCGCCGCCGAGGTGCCGGCGCTACGCACCTCAACGTCCCCTCCGCCGTAATGCCTCGCGAAACCCTCGGCCATCTGGCTCCTGCACGTGTTTCCCACGCATAGAAAAAGTATCTTCTTAGGTGCCGACATAAAAAACCCCTTTCTTCCTGAAAAAAACCCGGTCCTCTGAGGCCGGGTTTCTTTCAATCATACAATAAGGTCTTTGTTCATATTCCGGGAGAGACTCATTTACCAGACGCCTGTGGTTAAGTACTCGTGGATGGAGTTCGCGGCGCGCCTGGCGTCACCCATGGCGAGAATTACCGTGGCCCCGCCCCTTACCACGTCGCCGCCGGCAAAGACCCCCTTTTTGTTCGTCCTCCCCGTGTCCGTGTCTATTATGATATTACCCCATTTGGTAACCTTTATATCGGGCGTTGTGAGCTGAATAAGGGGGTTGGGGTCGTTGCCTATGGAGATTATCGCCACGTCGGCGTCAATGACAAACTCCGAACCCTCTATCTCAACGGGCCTGCGTCTGCCCGATTCATCGGGCTCGCCCAGTTCCATCCTCACGCACTCCACGGCCTTGAGCCTCCCATCGTTGTCGCCTATGAAACGCTTCGGGTTTGTAAGGAGTTGGAATATAAGCCCCTCCTCCTCGCCGTGATGAATCTCCTCGACCCTCGCCGGCATCTCTTCGCGTGAACGCCGGTAGACTATGTGGACCTCTTCGGGGCAGAGCCGAAGCGCCGTCCTTGCCGCGTCCATGGCCGTGTTGCCCGCGCCGAAGACGACGAATTTTCTGCCCTTCAAGACAGGCGTGTCGTATTCTGGAAACTCGTAGGCCTTCATGAGGTTTACCCTTGTGAGGAATTCGTTGGCCGAGTATACGCCCACGAGGTTCTCTCCCGGTATGCTCATGAACTTGGGAAGCCCCGCGCCCGTGCCGACGAATACGGCGTCATAACCGTCTGCGAGGAGTTCGTCGATGGTGTCGAGCTTGCCAACGACTGCGTTAAGCTCAATCTCCACGCCCATGCGTTTCACGTACTCCACCTCTGACTGCACTATCTTCTTTGGCAGCCTGAACTCGGGAATCCCGTACATGAGCACACCCCCGGCTGTATGAAGGGCCTCCAAGACCTTTACCTTGTGGCCCTTCTTCACAAGGTCGCCGGCCACCGTAAGCCCGGCCGGGCCTCCGCCGACGACGGCGACCTTCTTGCCCGTTGATGTGGGTATCTCCGGTATCTGCAACTCACCGTGTTCGCGTTCATAGTCGGCGGCGAACCTCTCAAGCCTTCCGATTGATACGGGCTCACCCTTCTTGCCTATGATGCAGACCTTCTCGCACTGGTCTTCCTGGGGACAGACCCTTCCGCATACGGCGGGCAGACCGTTCGTCTCCTTCAACTTGTGGGCCGCTTCGAGGAACTTCCCCTCGGCTATGTACTTTAAAAACCAGGGTATGTCTATATTAACGGGGCAGCCCCCGACGCAGAGCGGATTCTTGCACTGGATGCACCTCTTCGCCTCCTCCATCGCCTCCTCGGGCGTATACCCGTAAGGGACCTCGTAAAAATTCCTTATCCTCACACCCGGGTCCTGCTCGGCCATGGGGGTCCTCGTGGGCTTTATCTTACCCTTTTTTTTCTCATCCGCCATGGGGGCTAACTCCTTTCATAACACTTGGGGCCTTCATGGTAGGTAAACTGCTCCATGGCCATCTTCTCTTCCTTTAAATAACTCCTGTTCCTTAATATAAGCTCATCGTAATCAACCTCATGGCCGTTGAACTCCGGGCCGTCGACGCATACGAAACGGTTCACCCCGCCTATGGTGACCCTGCATGCCCCGCACATCCCCGTGCCGTCAACCATTATGGGGTTGAGGCTCACAAGGGTAAAGATACCGTGGGGCCTTGTAACGTTGCTCACGGCCTTCATCATGGGCACGGGACCGATGCCTACGACCGCCCCTATATCCGTCCCCCCTTCGATAAACTTCTTCAAGACGTCGGTGACAAAGCCGTGGTGTCCGTAGCTCCCGTCGTCTGTGGTTACGTGCAGTTCGTCGCTCGTCCCCTTAATCTCCTCCTCGAGTATGACGAGCCCCTTTGTCCTCGCCCCTATTATGGAGATTATCCTGTTGCCCGCCTCTTTCAAGGCCCTGGCTATGGGAAGCACCGGCGCCGTGCCTATGCCGCCTCCGATGCAGACCACGGTACCGAAGTTCTCGATGTGCGTGGGATGCCCCAGAGGTCCGACTACGTCGAGTATGGAATCCCCTTTGTTCATGCCGCAGAGGATGGCCGTGGATTTACCCACCTCCTGAACCAGTATGGTTATGGTCCCGTCCGTAGTGTTGGAATCCATTATGGTAAGGGGGATCCTCTCGCCGTGCTCGTTCATCCTGAGTATTACGAACTGGCCCGCCTTTCTCTTTTTTGCTATCTCCGGGGCCTTTATCCTTATGATATAGACGGTATGGGAAAGTTCTATCTTTTCGGTTATCTCATACATGGGGGATAACTCCTTTCAAGGCAACCCTCGATTTTAAAAAAACACAGGCATTGTAAGCGTGACAATATTCAATAAAAATTCCGGCCATTGTACCAGAACCGCCCCTTGAGAGCGAACCGCCCTACGGAAAAAACCTCAAGCCTTCAGACAGACCCAGAACTCCCTGTTGCCGCCCCTGCCCGTAATAGGGGATTCGAGCGATGATATGAACGTATACCCAAGCCCCTTTGAGCAGTTAACGACGCGTTCCACGGCCCTTCTCTGAATCTCGGGGTCCCTCACTATCCCCCCCTTTCCAACGTCCTTCCTGCCAGCCTCGAACTGCGGCTTCACAAGGGCGAGGACGCGGGCGCCTTCCTTCAAAAAACCCTTTACCTGTGGAAGGACCTTTTCAAGGGAGATAAAGGAGACGTCTATTACGGCCATATCCACTTTTTCGCCTATCTCTTCGGGGGCCAGGTGCCTGATGTTTCTCCCTTCAAGGAGCCGTACTCTCTCGTCCCCCCTTAACTTCCAGTCAATGATGCCTTTGCCCACATCGACACAATAAACCCTTTTGACCCCCCTCTTCAAGAGACAATCCGTGAACCCGCCCGTGGAAGACCCCACGTCAAGGGCCGTCAACCCTTTTACGTCCATCTCCGAGGCGTCCAAAAACCCCGCGAGTTTTACGCCGCCGCGGCTTACATAGGGCAACCCCTGCTTTATGGTTATCTCGGCATCGGGGTCAACGGTCTTGCCCGCCTTGTCCACGCGGGCCCCGCCCACTAGGACGTTTCCCGACATGACAAGGGCACGGGCCCTCGAGCGCGTCTCGGCCAACCCGCGCTCGGTAAGGAGCTCATCTATCCTTATCTTCCGCGGTCTTTTACCTCTCTCTATCAAGTCTTTTTACGTTTAAAAAACTTCGGTGCATTATTCCCCGTGTATCAGAGGGACTTGGCGCGCGCCGCCTTGCCCGCTTCAAAAGAAGACGCGGTGCGGCTCCCCTTCCCTCCCTTTATCAATTTACTTAAAAAATCTCTTACGGTCCGCTCTATGCCGGGAGCGTCGAGGCCGAGCCCATTGCGGAGTTCGGCCTGCGTACCCTGGCCGACGAACTCGTCGGGTACGCCTATCCTTTTAACGGGGCACTCGATACCGCTGTCATCGAGGAGTTCGAGGATCGCGCTTCCGAACCCTCCCTGGAGGGCGTTCTCCTCAACTGTCACGAGGACCCCCGTCGTCGCGGCGAGCCCTGTTATGAGTTTTTCATCGAGGGGTTTTACGAAACGGGCGTTTACGACCCCTGCCTCGATACCATGGCGTTTAAGCCCTTCGGCCGCTTCAAGGGCCGGCGCCACCATGGAGCCAATGGCGAGTATTACCACGTCGTTTCCTTTGACCAGGACCTCGGCGCTTCCCGGCTCTATGAACCTTAATGGCCCGCTCATGTCCACCCCGGCGCCGGCGCCTCTGGGGTACCTGATGGCAACAGGCCCCTCGTATCTAACAGCGGAATAGAGGAGGTGTCTTAACTCGTCTTCGTCCTTGGGCGCGGACAGTGTCATGTTGGGCAGGTTCCTCAGGAATGAAATATCAAAAAGGCCGTGATGGGTGGGGCCGTCGCGGCCAACGATACCGGCCCTGTCCAAGGCTATGACCACGTGAAGGTTCTGGAGACAGACGTCGTGGAGGACCTCGTCATAGGCCCTCTGGAGGAATGTCGAGTATATGGCCGCCACGGGCTTGAACCCTCCGGAGGCGAGCCCGGCCGAAAAGGTAAGGGCGTGCTGCTCGGCTATGCCCACGTCAAAGAACCTATCGGGGTATTTTTGCGCGAAGGCCGAAAGCCCGGTGCCTTCGGGCATGGCCGCTGTCACGGCTACGACCCTGTCGTCCTCTTCGGCTATATCCGTGAGCGCAGAGCTGAAGACCGCTGTGTAGGAAGGGGGGCCGGTCTTCTTTTTCGCGATGCCCGTGGCAGGGTCAAAGACCCCGACGCCGTGAAACTTGGAGGGCTCGTCTTCAGCGGGCCCGTACCCCTTACCCTTGGTCGTCAGTATATGCACGAGTACGGGCCCCTTCAACTCCCTGACGCCGTCGAAGGTGGATATAAGGGCCGCCACATCGTGGCCGTCGATGGGGCCGATGTAATTGAAACCGAGCCCCTCAAAGAGCATGCCCGGGGTAAGGAATGTGATGAGCGAGTCCTCGGCCCTCTGGGCCAGCCCCATGAGGCGGTCTCCTATCATGGGTATGGACTTTATAATGGACTCTATCTCCTGTTTGAGTTTCTGGGCGAAATGCCCGGTAATCTTACGGCTCAGGAAACTCGAGAGGGCGCCCACGTTCTTTGATATGCTCATCTCGTTGTCGTTAAGGACAACGACTAAATCCTTTTTGAGGTGACCTGCCTGATTGAGCCCCTCAAAGGCAAGCCCGGCCGTAAGCGAACCGTCGCCTATTACCGCGACCACGTTGTTGTCGCCCCCCTCAAGGTCCCTGGCCGCCGCCATACCCAGCGCCGCTGATATGGACGTTGAGGAATGGCCCACGCCGAAGGCGTCGTATTCGCTCTCCGAGGGCTTGGGGAAACCGCTTATCCCGCCGGCGCACCTGAGCGTGGGGAAGCGGTCTTTTCTGCCAGTAATTATCTTATGGGCGTATGCCTGGTGCCCCACGTCCCATATTATCTTGTCTGCCGGGGCGTTGTAGACGTAATGTAGAGCCAGGGTGAGATCAACGGCGCCAAGGCTCGAAGCAAGATGCCCGCCCGTAGCCGAGACCGCGTTAACGATAAACTCCCTTATCTCCGAGGCGAGTTCCGGAAGGTCCTCGATATCAAGAGATTTAAGGTCAGCGGGGCTGTCCACCGTGTCAAGTAATTTTCCCATAATGTCTATTTATACCACCTCAGCCTTAAAAAGAATATCAACTTTTCCTCGATACCACGAACAGGGCTAACGCCCTCAAAGGCTCGGCCTCCTCGCCGAAACCTGAAAGAGCCTCAAGGGCCGTTCCTATAAGGTCCTGGGCCCTCTCCCGCGACGCCGCCAAGCCGATGATAGAAGGGTATGTGGCCTTGCCCATGGCCTCGTCCCCGCCGGTTGTCTTGCCCAACTCTTCTGCCGAACCCTCCACGTCGAGTATGTCGTCGAGTATCTGGAAGGCGAGCCCCACGGCCTCTCCATAAACAGTGAGGGCGCGAAGTTGCTCTTCGTCTCCGCCGCCGAGTATTGCGCCGCTCCTTACGGAGGCGAGTATGAGTTTTCCCGTCTTGTGGATATGTATGTATTCGAGTTCGGGATAGGTAATCTCCCTGCCCTCTGACTCGATGTCCACGACCTGGCCGCCTATCATCCCAGAGGAACCGGCGGCCCTGGCCACCTCAAGGAGGACCTTAAGGAGCCTCTTCTCCTCCACACCCGTGGTTTCGCCTATCATCTCAAAGGCCGCGGTAAGGAGAGCGTCGCCCGCGAGTATGGCCATCGCCTCCCCGTATACCTTATGGCACGTCTCTCTTCCCCTCCTTAAGTCGTCGTTGTCCAAGGCGGGAAGGTCATCGTGCACCAGGGAATATGTATGGATACATTCCATGGCGCAGGCCGTGTTAACGGCGCTCGGAGCACCCCCGCCAACAGCCTCACAAGAGGCGAGAACAAGCACCGGCCTTAACCTCTTACCGCCTGCGAAGAGGCTGTAATGCATGGCCCTGTGAAGGACCTGAGGATACTCATCCTCGGCAACGAGGAGATCGGCAAGGCCCCTGTTTATTATATCTCTTTTTTCTTCTAAATATCTTTTAAAATTAAAATCATCCATGAGTCGGCAAGTCCTTTGAGCCGGCGCATGAGTGGTTAAGTTAACGCACATAAGGACGCACACGCCGGAGTTCTGGGATTTTTCAATAATATCAAAATAATTTTAAAAAGACAAGTTGTCACAACGGCGGCGGAGCCGTAGCGGGGTGGACAAAAAAGCAAAGACCCCCCCTCTCCACTGCTCCATGGAGAGGGGGGGTCCGTATCATGCGGTTAATGGCCCTGTAAAGGTGTACCGGGTTTACCGGCAGCTCCTCAGACCTTTACAACGTTGGAGGCCTGGGGACCCTTGGGGCCGTCGGTTATCTCAAACTCCACGTCCTGGTCTTCTTTCAGGGTCTTGAAGCCGTCTCCTTGAATCGCCGTATAATGGACGAAGACGTCTTCCCCGGATTCCTGCTGGATAAACCCAAAACCCTTTGTTTCGTTGAACCACTTTACCTTGCCTTTTGCCATTCTTCCTCCTCCTTCTGCGGGTCTTTCATGGAGCATAAAAAAAAGGCGGTGGATTTTCAGTATCATCCACTGCCTCTACTATGAAACCGCCCAACTTTTCCATAAAAACGTCCAACTTTAACACGAAACCGTCCAACTG